>NZ_JAPFQL010000119.1 GCF_028446585.1 Intrasporangium calvum | reverse complement strand
AAGGCTCTGCCCTGGGCGCCGCGGCGCTCGGCCTCGTCGGGATCCAGGCCGGCGACGGCCTCGAGGGCGCCCTCGAGCGGCTCTCGCCGGGACTCGTCGCGGGCGAGGGCCACCACGACGCGACGGTGGTGGCGTCGCGAGCGAGCTCAGCGGCATACCGGATGGCTCGGGCCTCAGCCGTCGCGCGCCTGCACGAGCTGGCCAGGGCGGCCGAGCTGCTGTCCTGATCAGCTGGCGGGGACGGGGTCCCCGCGACGCTCGTGCACCCGCGACCGCCAGGCGAGCAGCGCCGCACCGAGGATCGCCGAGGTCACGGACGCCAGCAGGATGCCGGCCTTGCCGACGTCGCCGGTCCCGTCGCGGAAGGTCAGGGAGTCGACGAGCAGCGCCACGGTGAAGCCGATGCCCGCGGTGCAGGACACCGCGAGGAGGTCGAGCCAGGCGCCGCGAGCCCCCGGGTGCAGCCGCAGGGCGCGGGCCCCCGCGAGGGTGGCCAGGACGATGCCGAGCGGCTTGCCGACCACCAGACCGATGAAGATGCCGATCGCGATCGGGCTGCTGAGAGCGTCGCCCATGGTCCCCAGGTCCACGCGCATGCCGACCGCGAAGAAGGCGAAGGCAGGCACGGCGAAGCCCGCCGTGAAGGGGCGCCACACATGCTCGAAGCGCTCGGCGACCGACTCGTCGCTGCCGTCGCGCGGTACGGCGGGCACCATGAAGGCGAGCGCCGCCCCGGTGATCGTCGCGTGGATGCCAGAGGAGTGGACCGCCCACCAGGCCAGGACGCCCACGACGAGGAGCACGGCGGGGTGGGTGCGGCGCCGGACGAGCCAGGCGAAGGCGCCGATGGCCGCGAGGCCAGCGAGCAGCGCCGCGAGGTTGAACCCGTGTGCGAAGACGGTGGCGATGATGATGATCCCGCCGAAGTCGTCGGCCACGGCAAGGGTCAGCAGGAAGGCGCGCAGCGCCGTGGGCAGCCGGCGGCCGAAGGCGGAGATGACCGCGACGGCGAACGCGATGTCCGTCGCCGTCGGGATCGCCCAACCGCGTGGCTCGCCCCCCGGCGCGACGAGGTTGACGGCGAGGTAGATCAGGGCTGGGGCCGCCATCCCGCCGAGAGCAGCGATGACCGGCAGGGCGGCCCGGCGGGGGCTGCTCAGCTCGCCGACCGTGAACTCCCGCTTCAGCTCGAGCCCGACGACGAAGAAGAAGAACGCGAGCAGCCCGTCCGTCGCCCAGGCGGCCACCGGCAGGTCGAGCCCGAGCGACGCAGGACCGACCCGGAAGTCGGAGATCGCCCGGTAGGCCGACTCCCACGGTGAGCTGGCCCAGACCAGGGCGAGCACGCTGACGAGGAGCAGGAGCAGCGCTCCGACGTTCTCGGCCCGCAGGGTGTCGAGGAAGTTGCGCTCGCCACCGCGGGTCAGCGGGCCGAACAGGACTCTCCCGTTGCGGCCCCTGCCGTTGCGCGGTCCGGTGGGACGCTCACCCATGGTGGATCACGGGGTCATCAGACCCATCTGGATCGGCAGCCAGGTCGAGATCGCCGGTGTGAAGACGACGACGAAGAGACCGATGATGAGGGCGACGAGGAAGGGCACCAGCTTGGCGACCACGGGCTCGATGCGCAGCCCCGCCACTCTCGAGCCGACGAAGAGGACGTTGCCGACCGGTGGCGTGATGACGCCCACGCAGAGGTTGTAGACGATCATCGTGCCGAAGTGGACGGGGTTGATCCCGAACGACATGACGATCGGCAGGAAGATCGGCACGAAGATGAGGATCGCCGGTGTCGGGTCCATGAAGGTGCCGACGATGAGCAGGATCACCATCATGATGACGAGGATCGCGACCGGGCTCGTCGTCAGGCCGAGCAGGGCCTCCGAGACGAGCTCGGGGATGCGGGCGAACGACATGACGAACGACAGTGCGGACGAGACGCCGACGAGGAGCATGACGATGGCGGTCGTGCGGGAGGCGTCGAGGACGATCCGCGGCAGGTCCGCCACCTTGATGGCGCGGTAGGCAAAGCCGAGGACGAGGCAGTAGACCACGGCGATCGCCGAGGACTCCGTCGCCGTGAAGACTCCGGCGATGATGCCGCCGATCACGATGACCATCATCAGCAGGGAGGGGACGGCCCGCCACAGGACGAGGGCGGCCTGGCCGAAGGTGGGTCGCACCGGCTTCTCCGGGTTGGAGTTGCGGCGCGACCAGATCAGGGCGACGACCATGCAGGCGACCGTCCAGATGAGACCCGGCCCGACCCCCGCCATGAAGAGCGCCGCGATCGACGTGCTGCTGACCAGGGAGTAGACGATGAAGGTGTTGCTCGGGGGGATGAGCATGCCGGCGGGGGCGGAGGCAACGTTGACCGCGGCAGAGAAGGCCTTGTTGTAGCCCTCCTTCTCCATCCGGGGAGTCATCACGGTGCCGACGGCCGCAGCAGCGGCGACCGCCGCGCCGCTCACCGCGCCGAACATCGCGTTGGCGACGATGTTCGTGTGGGCCAGCGAGGCGGGCATCCGACCGACGAGCACCTTGGCCGCGTCGATGAGGCGTCCGGCGATCCCGCCGTTGTTCATCAGCACGCCGGCGAGGACGAAGAAGGGGATGGCGAGCAGCGGGAACGAGTTGATGCCCGCGAACATCCGCTGGGAGGTGGCGAGGGCGGCGCCCTCGGGACCGATGAGGACGGCGGCGGCGCCGAGCGCGGAGAGGCCGATGCCGACGGCGATCGGCACGCTGACGAGGATGCTGACGGCGATCCCCAGGCCGAGGATCAGGGCGGCGAGGCTTGCGGGGTCCATGGTGTGCTCCTCAGACCGGCTCGGCGGCGTCGTCGATCGCGAAGGCCTCTTCGGTCCGACGGATGATCGCGGTCACGTGGTAGACGGCGTAGAAGGTGATGATCAGCCCGGTCAGGGGCAGCACCAGATACATCTGGCCGGCGGTGAAGGGCAGGGCCGACAGCTCCTGGGTCCAGGCCCGGCCGGCAGCGCGGTAGCCGCCCCAGATGAGGATCAGGGCCGCGAAGGCGATGATCGTCAGCTGCACGAGGATCGAGATGGCGCGCTGCACCGTCTCCGGCAGCCGCCGCACGACGAAGTCGACGGCGATGTGGCCCCGCTCGCTGAAGACGAGGGCCGTGGCGAACAGGCCGAGCCACACGAAGGTGAGGCGGGCGGCCTCCTCGGTCCACGTGGCCGGGTCCTTGGTCACCTGGCGGGTGAACACCTGCCAGACGACGATGACCACGAGCAGGGTGAAGAGGGCGACCGACGCGGTGGCGAGCACCTTGTCGAGCCAGCGTTTGATCAGGCGCATCGTTGCACTTCCTTCATCGGTCGCGGACTGTGGTGCCGGCCCCGGGCCCGCTGGTACGAGCCCGGGGCCGGCCCGTTGTCACTGGGCCGCGCTCTGCGCAGCCTCGTAGAGGGCCTTCTGGGTGTCGGTCTTGAGGTACTGCGCCGTCAGCGGCTCGAGGGCCTTGCGGAACGCCTCGGCGTCGACCTCGTTGAACTTCGCGCCCGCAGCCTCGGCGGCCTGGACGGCCTTGTCCGTCTCGGCGGTCCACAGCTGGGTGTGCTCCGCGAAGGTGGCAGCCCACTCCTTGTCGAAGGCGGCGCGGTCCTCGGCGGACAGCCCGCCCAGCAGGCCGCTGTTGATGATGAGGTAGTCCAGGCCGACGAGGTGGTTCGTGCGGCTGAAGAACTTGGCCACCTCGAGGTGCTTCTGCGTGACGTAGGAGACCTCGTTGTTCTCGGCGCCGTCGATGACACCGGACTGCAGGGCGGTGTAGACCTCACCGAACGCCATCGGCGTGGCGGAGGCGCCCATCGCCTCGACCATCGCGATCGCGAGCGGGCTGTCCTGGACGCGGATCTTCTGGCCCTTGAGGTCGGCCGGGGTGTTCACCGGGCCCTTGCTCGTGTAGACGCTGCGGGTGCCCTGCGTGAAGCCGCCGACGACGGTGATCTGGTTCGACGACTCGAGGGACTTGTAGAGGTCACCGACGATGTCCGCGTTGTTGACGACCTTCATCTGCGACTCCACCGAGTCGAAGACGAGCGGGAGGTTGAAGACGGAGAAGTCCTGGTTGAGCTTCTCGAGCTGCGAGCCGGAGACGATCGCGAGGTCAACTGAGCCGTCGCCGACGAGCTGCAGGGCCTCGGCCTGCGCGCCGAGCGTCTCGTTCGGGTAGACCTGGATCCCGAGGCGGCCGTTGGTCGCCTTGGCGAGGCGCTCGCCGAAGTTCTTGAGCGCGATGAACGAGGGGTGCTGCTCGGTCTGGTTCAGCGACAGGCGAAGCGTCTTCGCAGCAGCGGCCTGGGTCGAGCCGCCGCCGTTGGCGACGCCGGTGGCGGGGCCGGTGCCCGCGCTGCAGGCGGCGAGGGCGAGGGCGGACAGACCCGCGACGACGCTCGCGGCCATGGTCTTCGGTGACATGTGGGCAACTTCCTTTCCAGTCCCGCGTGACCTCCTTGGGCACGCAGGTGGGGCATCATCCGGTGGCTGGGCTCCGGGCGGGGGCCAGCGGTCCCGGATCAGTGACCCATGCGGGGCCTCGCGCGGAGAACGAGTTGCCATCAATTGCCTCCACGGCAGGCGGCCCACGGGGCCCGTTTGGCAACTGTGGCAACCGCTGGCAACCCCGCCGGAGCGGGACGACGCGCGCGCTGCGAGCCAGCTCAGCGGCATACGACGGGGCCGTATGCCGCTCAGCTCGCTCGCGCGCATCAGGTCCCTTCCAGCGCGGCGAGGTAGGCGGTGCCGCGGGGCGAGAGCTGATGGCCGACCTCGTCGCTGATCGTGACGCCGAGCTCCTTGGACACGACCCGCGGGTGGGCCAGCCGACCGGCGCGGATGGCCTCCGCGACCGGCTTCGAGATGAGCACATCCTCATGCTGCCAGAACGCAGTCCTCCCCGAGAACGGCCTGAGTGCCGAAGGCGCGACATCCCGCGCGCCCGGCACGCGCGGCTGCTACTCGCCGACGGAGTCGACGACCTCGTCCACCCGGAGTCGGCGCAGGCGGGTCGTGCCGGGGTGGCCGTCGACGAAACCGACGACGACCTCGAAGCCGCCGGCGACGGGGGAGACCAGGCGCACCGACCACTGGCCGTCGACATGCTCCTCGGCCGCGACGGTGAGCCTCGTCGCGGCGGCCTCGGGAGCGACCTCGGCCACCCGCCGACGGGCCGTGGCGAGGGCCTCGTCGTGGGCGGGTTCGCGGGCCGGTTGGGCCGGATGCTCGGCGATGAGGGTCCGGAAGGCCGAGGCCACAGCAGCCTCGATCTCCTCCCGCTGCTCCGACCGCTCGCCGGGGTCCGTATCGTCGGCCCGGACCTCCGGCGTCGGCAGCGAGACCCACACGTCGACGGCGCTCACCGGGCGCTCTCCCAGGCGGTGCTCGCGACCGAGCCGCACGACGCAGCCCTCCGTCGAGTCGACGAGGGCGACGACCGGGGACAGGGCGGCGAGGTAGGCGCTCTCGTCGAGCGCCGGGCCGCGCCGGTCGAGGTGGAGGTCGAGGAGGAACACGTCGTCGAGACCCTCGCGTCCCTCGAAGGTGATCCTGACGTGCACGTCGTCGACGAGGCTGAGGTCGCTCAGCGGTGGGGGCGGCATGGGATCAGCGTCGCCGCTCGAGTGGCAGCGGTCAACGGCGTCGCGCCCCGGACGGCGAGGCCTCGACGTACCGTGGGCAGGTGATCAACGTCGACCTCGCGCGCCGGCTCGTGGCCGAGGGTGTGCTGTGGCAACCGCAGCCGGGCGACCGGTTCCTGATCGACCAGCCCACTCTCGTCGACGAGGTCTTCTGGATCAGCGAGCTGACCATCGACGTGCACACCTACCACGGACATCCGATCCTCGGCTTCAACGGCACGACGGAGTGGGCGCTCGACTCGGTGACCCTCGACAAGGCGATCTGGCTGCCGCGCGAGGACCAGCTCCGCGAGCTGCTCGGGGACCGCTTCGTCGCGCTCGGGCGGGTCGACGGCGGCTGGCGGGTCACCGTGGACGGCTCGGGCGGGGAGGCGGTGTACGAGGCGGCCGATGCCGAGGACGCCTATGCCCTGGCGTTGCTGAGTCTCGCCTAGGTCCTGACCCGTCGAAGGGCTCGCCGGGTGCCTGCTGCCCGGCGAGCCACACTCGTTCCCCCTACTGGGCCGCTCCTCCACGACGCCTCGCCCAAGTGGGTCCGCACGGTCATTCTCGGTGGGCGAGCGCCTGCTGGGGTAGGGACCAAGGTCCCGGCTTTCGGCGGCTCACGGCCCGGCAGGCGCGAGGATCAGGAGGGACGACAAAGGGCCCCTGACCCCACAGGTCAGAAGCCCTTTCCGCTGGTGCCCCCGGCAGGATTCGAACCTGCGCTCCCGCCTCCGGAGGGCGGTGCTCTATCCCCTGAGCTACGGGGGCGGCCACGCACTTTCGTGCGCCCCGTGAGGTTAGCAGCAGTGGGCCCGGAACGCGGAATCCCCCTCGCCTGCCCTCGCAACACGCCCGCCTCCTCCAAGGTGGTACCTGCTGCAGCACGGAGGAGCAGCGGGTATCCGGGCGTGTTGCCGCAGGAGGGGGCGGGAGGGCTGGGGGGACCCGGGCGGGCGGAGCGAGCTCAGCGGCATACGGACGGGTGGCGTCAATAGACTCACCCCATGACTCCTGCCGCGCTGCGCCGGCTCCTCGAACAGGTCGCCGCGGCGGCGGCTCGGGTGGGGGAGCTGCCGGACGAGGCGGAGGCCGGGCCGCCGCTGGGACCGATCTTCCGGCCCGTCGACCCGCGATCGGCCGGCGTGGTCGCCGACTGGGTGACGCCGATTGCCCAGCGCTGGGCGCCGGAGCTCGACCTCGAGCCAGCCGCACTCGGCCGCGTGCTCGCTCAACGGCTCGTCGACCAGGCGTCGATCTCCGCCGTCGAGGTGGCGCCCTCCGGGCTGCTCTCCATCACCCTCGCCGACCCTGACCGCGTCGCCATCATCGACGAGGTGATCGACCACGAGGCGACCTATGGACTGCCGCCCGGCCAGCGGCTCCCCGACCTCGAACCCGGCGCCGACCCCGCACTCGAGAGCGAGGGGACTGCCGACGTGCCCGCGTGGCTCGCCGACGACCCGGCTCTGCGCCCCGCCCAGCTCGCGCACGCACGACTGCGCCGCCTGGCCCGGACCGCGCGAGCGGCCGGCGTCCAGATCCGCCCCACCGACCGTCGCGAGGAGCTCGGCCACGTCGCCGAACGGCTCATCCTCGTGGCCCTCGCCGACTTCCCGCAGCGGATGGACCGGCACGAGGGCGACCGCGCCCAGCAGGTCCGCGCCGTGACCGACCTCGGCGTCCTCGCCGACGACTGGACGCAGCCCGTGCGCCCCCGGACGGTCGACGAGCGCATCCGCGGCATCCACGGCGCCCGGCTCGCCCTGGCGTCGGCCACGGCCATCGTCTTGCGCAATGGACTCACGCGGCTCGGCGCCGCGGCCCCCGAGAGGATGTGAAGCATGCGCGCACACGAAGCCGGCGCCCTGCACGCCGAGGGTTACCGCGGGCCGACCTGGCTCGAGCACCCCGTCGACGTCAACGCGCTCGTCCCCTCCCTCTGGGCCTCCTCCGTGGGCCGCGGGACGGACGGCGCCCTCACGGTCGGCGGAGTGAGCGTCGTCGAGCTCGCCCGCGAGTTCGGCACGCCCGCTTACGTGCTCGACGAGGAGGACTTCCGCGCGCGGGCCCGTGAGTTCCAGCAGACCTATGCCGAGGTCTTCGGCGACCTGTGCGGCGGCGCCGACGTCTACTACGCCGGCAAGGCCTTCCTCTGCACCGAGGTCGCCCGGTGGATCCGCGACGAGGGGCTCTTCCTCGACGTGTGCACCGGAGGCGAGCTGGCCGTAGCCATGCGCGCCGAGGTCCCCGGCTCACGGATCGGCATGCACGGCAACAACAAGAGCGCCGCCGAGATCCGAGCCGCGCTCGACTACGGCGTGTCGCGCATCATCGTCGACTCCTTCGCCGAGATCGAGCGGGTCGCCGCCATCGCCGCCGAGCTCGGCGTCGTCGCCCCTGTGCTGGTGCGGGTCACCGTCGGCGTCGAGGCGCACACCCACGAGTTCATCGCGACCGCCCACGAGGACCAGAAGTTCGGCTTCTCCCTCGCCGGGGGCCACGCGATGGACGCCGTCCGGCAGATCCTCGACCGCCCCGACACGCTTCGCCTGCTCGGCCTGCACAGCCACATCGGCTCGCAGATCTTCGACACGGCCGGCTTCGAGGTCTCCGCCCGGCGGGTCCTCGGCCTGCACACCCAGATCGCGCGGGAGCTCGGCGTCGAGCTGCCCGAGCTCGACCTCGGCGGCGGCTTCGGCATCGCCTACACGACCGAGCACGACCCGCAGCCCGTCAAGGTCCTTGCGGCCGGCATGGCCGAGATCGTCGAGCGCGAGTGCCGCGCCGACGGCGTCGCCGTCCCGCGGATCTCCATCGAGCCGGGTCGCGCCATCGCCGGTCCGAGCACCTTCACCCTCTACGAGGTCGGCACCGTCAAGCCGGTCGACCTCGACGGCGGGGCGAGCCGCCTCTACGTCTCCGTCGACGGCGGCATGAGCGACAACATCCGCACCGCCCTCTATGACGCGGACTACTCCTGCACGGTGGCCAACCGTGCATCCGAGGCGACCCCCTCGCTCGGGCGCGTGGTCGGGCGGCACTGTGAGAGTGGCGACATCGTCGTCAAGGACGAGTTCGTCCCGGGCGACGTCAGCCCCGGCGACCTCATCGCCGTGCCGGGCACGGGGGCCTACTGCCGGGCCCTGTCGAGCCAGTACAACCACACGCCCCGGCCCCCCGTCATCGCCGTCCGCGACGGTCACGCCCGCGTCATCGTCCGTCGTGAGACGATCGATGACCTGCTCGCGCTTGACGTCTGACCGGCGCAGATCCTGCGTGCTGATGTCCGGATCGCGATACGAACAACGTCCAGGAGAGCCCCGAACGGCAGGATTCGCACCGTGGAGACTGATGTGAGGACCGTGCAGTGAGTGCCCGTGAGCCTCTGCGTGTCGCCCTGCTCGGCGCCGGCGTCGTCGGCGGCGCCGTGGCCCGCCACCTGACGCAGCGCAGCGACGACATGGCCGCCCGGGTCGGTGCGCGGCTGGAGGTCGTCGGCATCGCCGTGCGCCGGGCCGGCCGCGACCGCTCCGAGCTGGGCGTCGACCCGTCGCTCTTCACGACCGACGCCGAGGAGCTCGTCACCCGGGCCGACCTCGTCGTCGAGGTCATCGGCGGCATCGAGCCCGCCCGGTCGCTCATCCTGCGGGCCATGGAGCACGGCGCCTCCGTCGTGACCGCCAACAAGGCGCTCCTCGCCGAGGACGGCCCCCGCCTCTACGCCGCTGCCGCGAAGCACGGCGTCGACCTCTACTACGAGGCCGCCGTTGCCGGGGCCATCCCGCTGCTGCGCCCGTTGCGGGAGTCGCTTGCCGGGGACGAGGTCCGCAAGGTGCTCGGCATCGTCAACGGCACGACCAACTACGTCCTCGACAAGATGGACACGACCGGGGCGGGCTTCCAGGACGCCGTCGAGCAGGCGCAGGCGCTCGGTTATGCCGAGGCCGACCCGACCGCCGATGTCGAGGGCTTCGACGCCGCTGCCAAGGCGGCCATCCTTGCCTCGCTGGCCTTCCACACGAGGGTCTCCGGGAGCGACGTCTACCGCGAGGGCATCACCGAGGTCTCGGCCGCCGACGTGGCCGCTGCCCGCGAGATGGACTGTGTCGTCAAGCTGCTCGCGATCTGCGAGCGGACCGAGGGTGGCGTGTCGGTGCGCGTCCATCCCGCCATGATCCCCAGGTCGCACCCGCTGGCCGGGGTCCGCGAGGCGTTCAACGCCGTCTTCGTCGAGGCCGACGCGGCGGGGCAGCTGATGTTCTACGGCCGTGGAGCCGGTGGTGAGCCGACGGCCTCGGCCGTCCTCGGTGACCTCGTCGCCGTGGCCCGGCACCGGGTCGGCGGGGGTCTCGGACCGGGGGAGTCAAGCTATGCCGACCTGCCGATCCTCGCGATGGGCGACGCGCAGACGCGCTACCACGTGAGCCTCGACGTCGCCGACCGGTCCGGTGTCCTGGCCAAGGTCGCGGCGGCGTTCGCGGCCCAGGACGTGTCCATCGAGACGGTCCGCCAGCAGCTGGTCCCGGCCGACGGCCCCCAGGCGGCCGAGTCGGACGCCGCCGGTGGCCACGGGGCCGGCAACGGCGCCCGGGCCAACCTGATCATCGTCACGCACACCGCCTCGGACGCCGCGCTGTCCGCCACGGTCGAGAACCTCCGCACCCTCGACGTGGTCCGTGGCGTCAACTCCGTCATGCGGGTGGAAGGCTTCTGATGGCTCACCAGTGGCGCGGCGTGATCCGCGAGTACGCCGACCGACTGCCGCTCCTCGAGGGGGCGCCAGTGGTGACCCTCCACGAGGGCGGGACGCCGCTCATCCACGCCGCCAAGCTGTCCGACCGGGTCGGGGCGGAGGTCCACCTCAAGTACGAGGGTCTCAACCCGACCGGCTCCTTCAAGGACCGCGGCATGACCACGGCGATCAGCGTTGCCGCGAAGCACGGCGCCAAGGCCGTCATCGCGGCGAGCACCGGCAACACGAGCGCCTCGGCCGCTGCCTACGCCACCAAGGCCGGCATGGCCTGCGCCGTCCTCGTCCCCGAGGGCAAGATCGCGATGGGCAAGCTGAGCCAGGCGATCGCCCACGGAGCGACGCTCCTTCAGGTCGACGGCAACTTCGACGACTGCCTCACGCTGGCCCGCAAGCTCGCCGAGGCCTATCCGGTCGAGCTGGTCAACTCAGTCAACCCGGCCCGCATCGAGGGTCAGAAGACTGCCGCCTTCGAGGTCGTCGACGCCCTCGGCGACGCGCCTGACATCCACTGCCTTCCCGTCGGCAACGCCGGCAACATCACGGCCTACTGGAAGGGCTACCGCGAGTACTCCTCGGACCCCGCCGTGAGCGACCGGCCGGGTCCGGCCACGCGGTTGCCGCGGATGTGGGGTTTCCAGGCGGCCGGCGCCGCGCCGCTGGTCCTCGGCCACCCTGTTGACCACCCCGAGACCATCGCGACGGCGATCCGGATCGGCAACCCCGCCTCGTGGGAGCAGGCCATCGCGGCGCGCGACGAGTCCGGCGGGCGGATCGACTCCGTCACCGACGAGCAGATCCTCGCGGCGCACCGGTATCTCTCGGCCGAGGAGGGTGTCTTCGTCGAGCCGGGATCGGCTGCGTCGGTGGCCGGCCTCCTCGCGAGCCACGCCGCAGGGCTGGTCCCCGAGGGCGCCCGGATCGTCTGCACCGTCACGGGCCACGGGCTCAAGGACCCGCAGTGGGCGCTGCGCACCGCGGACGGCTCCGAGGTGACCCCCACGCGGATCCCGCTCGACGCCTACACCGCCGCGCGCGCCCTCGGGCTCGAGGACTGACGTGTCCCTGGCTGCTCGCTCGGTGCGGGTCCGCGTCTCGGCGAGCACCGCCAACCTCGGGCCGGGCTTCGACTCGATCGGGCTCGCGCTCGGCCTCTGGGACGACTACGTCGCCACCGCGCTGGACACACCCGGCCTGCTCGTCGAGGTGACGGGCGAGGGCGCGGGTGAGGTGCCGACGGACGAGTCGCACCTCGTGGTCCGGACCATGCGGCACACGTGGGACTCCCTCGGCGTGCCCGGCCCTGCCGGTCTGCGTCTGCTCGCGTGCAACGGAGTTCCCCATGGTCGCGGCCTGGGTTCGTCAGCGACCGCGATCGTCGCGGGCGTGGTTGCGGCGCAGGCCCTGTCGTATGCCGCTGAGCTGGCTCCCGGTGCCGCGGTGCCAGTCGACCTCGGGGTGGCGTCCCACATCGCCAGCGTCCTCGAGGGGCACCCGGACAACGCATCCGCCAGTGTCTTCGGCGGGCTGACGCTGAGCTGGATGCCCGACGGAACCGCTGCCGATCTCGGTGACCGGACGGTGACCGCTCGGCCGGTGCTGCACCCGGACGTCGATGTCGTCGCCTTCGTCCCCGACCAGCAGCTGGCGACCCGGCACGCCAGGGCAGTGCTGCCGTCGTCGGTGCCTCTCAAGGACGCGGCTGCCAACAGCGGGCGTGCGGCGCTGCTCGTCCATGCCCTGACCGCCGAGCCGGTGCACCTGCATGCGGCGACCCGGGACTGGCTGCACCAGGAGCCGCGCCGGAGCGCCTATCCCGAGTCGATGCGGCTCGTGGACGCGCTGCGGAGCCAGGGACACGCAGCAGTCATCTCCGGGGCGGGGCCGACGGTGCTGGTGCTGACGACCCGGGACCGGATGGCCGACGTGGTGGCGCCCGCGGCGCTCGGCAGCTGGGCGAGGCTGACCCCCGGGATCCCGGCCGAGGGCGCCAGCGCCGTCGTCGTGTGAGCTCCCACCCGCCGCGCCCACCGCTGCAACACAACCCCCTTGTCGGCTGCCTGCCGCGCCTGCAGGTGTCAGGTGCACGCGGTAAGGGAGTGTGTTGCCGGAGGGTGCGGGGCGGGCGGCGCGCGGGTCGGGTGTCGCGGTGCTACAGTGAGGGCGCACCCAGGCCGCACCACGCAGGCGGTGCACTCACCCCCACACTGAGGCGACTGTCTCTCGGCGCTGTGCGCCGACGTGGATCTCGATAGGCCAGAGTCACTGGCCCCAGTCCGGCCCCGTGGGATCTCCCGGGCCGCAAACGAGGGGGAAGGATCCTTCGTGTCAGAAACAACCACCCGTCCCGTGTCGGGTCTGTCCGCAATGAAGCTGGACGAACTGAAGACCGTGGCCACGTCGATGGGCATCAAGGGCACCGCGAGGATGCGCAAGGGCGACCTCGTCGAGGCCATCAAGGCTCGCCAGTCCGGCGGGGCCTCGTCGGCCCAGTCAGCCCCGTCGGCCCAGCCGCCCGCCCAGGCGCCGGCCCAGGCGCAGACCCAGCAGCCGGAGTCCGCTCCGGTGCGCGCCCCTCGGCGGGCGACGCGCGGGGCTGGTTCGGCGGTCTCGGGCGGTGCCCAGCAGGTCGCGCCGCCCGTCGTCGAGCAGGCGTCGCAGGCGGCGGCACCGAGCGCGGGCTCGCAGACGTCGGACTCCGTCACGCGTCCGGCTGAGGGCCAGGGCCGGTTCCGTGCGGAGGACCGGGCGGACGACCGGGCGGGCGACCGGACCGGTGGCCGCCGAGGCGGGCAGCCGGACCGCGCGCAGCGGGCCGCAGAGGCCGTGGCGGCCGTGTCGGCCGAGGTCGGCGAGCGCCCCACCGGTGACCGCCAGGAGCAGGAGCGGCCCGAGCAGGACCGTCAGGAGCAGGAGGGGCGCCGCCAGCGCGAGCGCCGCGACCGGCGTGACCGGCAGCAGGACCGGGGCCAGCGTCAGGAGCGCGGCCTGGACCGCGACAACCGCGACCACCGGGATGCCCAGGACCGGAGCGCCCGCCCCGAGCGGGACACCCGCCAGGACCGCGACGCCAACCGGGATGTCCAGGACCGGGGCGCCCGCCCCGAGCGCGACAACCGCCAGGACCGCGACAACCGCCAGGACGCCGACACTCGTGACGTGGTGGACCGCAGCGACCGCGACGCCCAGGACAACCGCGAGGGAGGCCAGCAGGCGGGTCGCTATGACGACGACGACCGCGGCAACCGCCGTGGCCGCAACCGGCAGCGCAGCCGTGACCGCAAGCGCGGCCGCGGCCCGGGCCAGGAGTGGGCTGACTCCGAGCCGCAGATCGGTGACGACGACGTCCTCGTGCCCGTCGCCGGCATCCTCGACGTGCTCGAGAACTACGCCTTCGTTCGCACGTCCGGCTACCTGCCCGGTCCGAGTGACGTCTACGTGCCGCTCGGCATGGTCAAGAAGCACGGCCTGCGCAAGGGTGACGCGGTCACCGGTGCCGTCAAGGCGCTCCGCGAGGGGGAGCAGCCGACCGGCAACGTCGGGCGGCAGAAGTTCAACGCGCTCGTCCGCCTCGACAGCGTCAACGGCCAGGGCGCGGACGACGCGCTCAAGCGCGTGGAGTTCGGCAAGCTGACGCCGCTCTACCCGCAGCAGCGCCTGCGTCTCGAGACCGCGTCGGGCCAGCTGACGACCCGGATCATCGACCTCGTCGCACCGATCGGCAAGGGCCAGCGCGGACTCATCGTCGCCCCGGCGAAGGCTGGCAAGACGATGGTCATGCAGGCGCTCGCCAACGCGATCACGACGAACAACCCCGAGTGCCACCTCATGGTCGTGCTCGTGGACGAGCGGCCCGAAGAGGTCACCGACATGCAGCGTGCGGTCAAGGGTGAGGTCATCGCCTCGACCTTCGACCGTCCGGCCGACGACCACACGACGGTCGCCGAGCTCGCCATCGAGCGGGCCAAGCGTCTCGTCGAGCTCGGCCACGACGTCGTCGTCCTCCTCGACTCGATCACCAAGCTCGGCCGGGCCTACAACCTGTCGGCCCCGGCGAGCGGCCGGATCCTGTCCGGTGGTGTCGACTCGGCCGCGCTCTACCCGCCGAAGAAGTTCTTCGGCGCTGCGCGCAACATCGAGAACGGCGGCTCGCTCACGATCCTGGCGACGGCGCTCGTCGAGACCGGCTCGAAGATGGACGAGGTGATCTTCGAGGAGTTCAAGGGCACCGGCAACATGGAGCTCAAGCTCGACCGGCAGCTGGCCAACCGGCGCATCTTCCCCGCGGTGGACATCAATGCCTCGGGCACCCGCCGTGAGGAGCTGCTGCTCGCGAGCGAGGAGCTGAAGATCATGTGGAAGCTGCGTCGGGTCCTCGGCGGCCTGGACAGCCAGCAGGCCATCGAGCTGCTCATGGACCGTCTCAAGAAGACGAAGACGAACTACGAGTTCCTCACGCAGGTCCAGGCGACGAGCAGCGCCCGGCTCGACGACGAGTCCTGACCTCTGACGGTGCGTGTCAGGGGCGCGACATTCCGCGCCCCTGACACGCACCGTTCTCGTTGTCCAC
>NZ_JAPFQL010000118.1 GCF_028446585.1 Intrasporangium calvum | reverse complement strand
CTCGTCAGGCCCGCCAGGGCCGACCCGACCGCGAAGACGGCCCAGCCGCCGGCGGCGATCGGCCCCATCCAGGCACCAGCCACCTCCTCACCACCGAGCAGCTCCGCGAGCCGCACCGGCTGGAACATCTCGAAGACGACCATCGCCCCGGACCAGGCGACCTCGGCCAGCATCAGTCCGCGCAGCACGCTGCTGGACGCCACCAGCCGCAGCCCGTCCCGCACGACGACCGGAGCTTCCTTGGCCGAGCTGACGGCGCGACGCAAGCCCGACGTGTCCAGGTGCTCGGCATCTCGAGGCTCCTTGAGCAGCAGCACCACCATGACGAGATGCAGCACGGACAGCGCCGCAGCGCACGCCACCGGGAGCCACAGGGCGGACCGTCCGCTGACGGGGTGCCAGGCGATCAGGCCGCCCGAGACGAGGGCGCCGACCGCGATCGAGACGCCGACGACCGTTCCCTGCGCGGCGAGGGCGCCGTCGACGTCGGCCTCCGGCTCCGTCGCGTGCACCGTGTCGACGAACCACGCCTCGAGTGGCCCGGAGTCGAGTGCCCGGAACACCCCCGTGAGGACCGCCGCGACCACGAAGGTCGCGAACGACTGCGCCGCGAGGAGGGCGACCGAGGACAGCACCCCGAAGACCGCGGAGGCCACGTAGACCGGCCGTCTCCCGAAGGCGTCCGCGAAGCCCGATGTCGGCAGCTCGAGGAGAAACACGACGATGCCGGTGAACGACATCGCGACGGCCGCCTGGCTGATGGTCAGGCCTCGTTCGAGGAACCACAGCATGAAGATGCCGACGACGAGCCCGATGGAGAGCCAGCGTGTGGCGGACAGGGTGAGGAAGACCCGTCGGGCGCTCGCGGGACCGAGGACGGCCGTCATGAGCGCGAGTCCGTGGCCGGCGGGCGCTCGAGGTCGAGCGGGTAGAGGAAGGTGTAAGCGGCGATCCGGCGGGCCCGTGGGTTGCCTTGGCCGACCCGCCGGTATCGCGCCACCACCTCGTGGATCTCGTCGCGCATCTCGCGCAGCTGCTCGCTCGTCACGAGGACCATGGAGTCGCTGCTGCCGCACGCGTCCTGCCACTCCGCCGGCCACGTCATGGAGACGTTGAGCCACTTGTCGTACTGCTCGCCGAAGTGCCGGGCGTAGTCGTGCGAGAGCCAGTTGAGCGCGGTCTCGCTGTCCTCGTCGCCGGCGAAGTCGCTCGGATACCAGGAGTGCGCCTCGGTGCTGGCCCGCCACAGGCGGCGCTTGCCCTCGCCCTCGCCGGTGTCCTCGACGAGGCCGACGGACTCGAGCTTGCGCAGGTGGTAGCTCGTCGCACCGGTGTTGGTGCTCAGTGCGGTCGCGAGCTGGGTCGCCGTGGCGGGCCCGCCGATGCGCAGCTGGCTCAGCAGTCGCGAGCGGAGCGGGTGGGCGAGGACGCGCAGGCTCTCCGGGGTGAGCCAGATGTTGGTGGGAGAGTCGCCGAGTGCAGCCATAGTGTGCACAATACCTCTGCACATTTTCTTTGCACAACTCTTTTGGACGTATGCCGCTGGGCTGGGTTTGCGCAGGTCAGCGGGCCTTTTCGAGGTGGCTGGCCGCGATTTGGGTGGGCCACGGTGAACCCGTAACATTGATGAGGTTGTGCAGCAGGCGCCTGCGAACCCAGCCGACCCGACGAGGGTGGCGGGCGACGCGGGCCGAGCCCAGCGGCATACGGCATTATTTCGACAGCAAAGGCAGACTCCATTGCGCACGTACACCCCGAAGCCCGGCGAGGTCACTCGCACGTGGCACGTCATCGACGCGACCGACGTCGTGCTCGGCCGTCTCGCGAGCCAGGCTGCGGTCCTGCTCCGGGGCAAGCACAAGCCGCAGTTCGCGCCGCACGTCGACACCGGTGACTTCGTCATCATCATCAACGCCGACAAGGTCGCCCTCACCGGCGCCAAGCTCGAGCAGAAGAAGGCCTACCGCCACTCCGGTTTCCCGGGCGGCCTCAAGACCACGAGCTACACCGAGCTGCTCGCCAAGAGCCCCGAGAAGGCCATCGAGAAGGCCGTCCGCGGCATGCTCCCGAAGAACTCGCTGGCCCGCCAGCAGCTCTCCAAGCTCAAGGTCTACCGCGGCGCGGAGCACCCGCACGCGGCCCAGAAGCCCGTCCCGTTCGAGATCACCCAGGTCGCGCAGTAAGCGCCCCGCGCTCCTGACTGAGCACTGACTGCGTAGAAAGAGAAGCACGTGACTGACATTGTGAACGAGGACGTCCTCGACACCGACGAGCCGGAGCTGACCGAGTACACCTCGGAGTCCTCCGCCGGCGAGGCCGGCGAGCCGAAGCGGGCCCGCGAGGTCTCCGTCCCCGGTGCCGCCACCGGCCGCCGCAAGCAGGCCATCGCCCGCGTCCGGATCGTCCCGGGCACCGGCGAGTGGAAGATCAACGGCCGCACCCTCGAGGACTACTTCCCCAACAAGGTGCACCAGCAGATCGTCAAGGAGCCGCTGACGCTCCTCGAGCTCGACGGCTCCTACGACGTGCTCGTGCGCGTCCACGGCGGTGGCCCCTCCGGCCAGGCCGGTGCCGTCCGTCTCGGCGTCGCCCGCTCGCTCAACGAGGTCGACACCGAGCTCAACCGCCCGGCGCTGAAGAAGGCGGGCTTCCTGAGCCGCGACGCCCGCGTCCCCGAGCGCAAGAAGGCCGGTCTCAAGAAGGCCCGCAAGGCTCCGCAGTACAGCAAGCGCTGATCCTGCAGCAGCACCACGACGAAAGGCCCCGAGTGCCACTCGGGGCCTTTCGCCTGTGACGGGGGAGTAAGTTCTCCTTGGCGCCGTGCGTTCCCCCGCGTTCACCCACCCTCCACCTTCGCTCCATCGGCGCCCGTACGAAAGGCACAACCAACGTGGCTCGACTCTTCGGCACGGACGGCGTCCGTGGGATCGCCAACCAGGACATCACGGCGGAGCTCGCCCTCGACCTGTCGGTCGCTGCGGCGCACGTGCTCGGAGAGGTCGGCGAGTTCAACGGGCATCGACCGGTTGCCGTGGTGGGGCGTGACCCCCGAGCCTCGGGAGAGTTCCTCGCGGCGGCCACGACGGCCGGGCTGGCCTCGGCCGGGGTCGACGTGCTCGACGCCGGGGTGCTGCCGACGCCGGCGATCGCCTACCTCGTCGCCGCTCAGGGCGCCGACCTCGGGGCGATGCTCTCGGCCTCGCACAACCCGATGCCCGACAACGGCATCAAGTTCTTCGCCCGCGGTGGGCACAAGCTCGCCGACGAGCTCGAGGATGCCATCGAGCAGCGGATGGGCGAGGAGTGGCAGCGGCCGACCGGCGCCGACGTCGGCCGGATCCGGACGCTCTCGGACGGCGCGGACCGCTATGTCGCGCACCTGCTCTCCGCGCTGCCGCACCGGCTGGACGGCCTGCACATCGTGCTCGACACGGCTCACGGCGCCGCCTCGGTCGTGGCTCCTCGCGCCTTCTCCGAGGCCGGTGCGCAGGTGACGGTCATCGGCAACGAGCCGGACGGCATCAACATCAACGACGGCTTCGGCTCGACGCACCTGGGTCGACTGCAGGCCGCCGTGGTCGAGGTGGGCGCCGACTTCGGGCTCGCGTTCGACGGCGACGCGGACCGCTGCCTCGCGGTCGACGCCGCGGGCCAGGAGGTCGACGGCGACCAGATCATGGCGATCCTCGCCCTTTCGATGAAGGAGCAGGGCGTCCTGCGCGGTGACACCCTCGTCGCGACAGTGATGTCCAACCTCGGCATGGTCCAGGCGCTCGGCGCGGCCGGCATCAAGGTGCTCCAGACGGCCGTCGGCGACCGCTACGTCCTGGAGGGCATGAAGGACGGCGGCTACTCGCTCGGTGGCGAGCAGTCCGGCCACGTCGTCATGCTCGACCACGGCACCACCGGCGACGGCACGCTCACCGGGCTCATGATCGCCTCACGCGTGGCCGAGACGGGGCGCAGCCTCGCCGACCTCGCTGGCGTGATGCAGCGCTTCCCGCAGGTCCTCATCAACGTCAAGGGCGTCGACAAGAGCCGCCTCGAGGCGTCCACCGTCGTCACGGACGCCGTCCGCCTGGCCGAGGCCGAGCTGGGGGCGTCCGGGCGCGTGCTGTTGCGCAAGTCGGGCACCGAGCCGGTGGTCCGCGTCATGGTGGAGGCCGCCGACGGCGACCAGGCCCACCTCGTGGCCGGACGCCTCGTCGACGTCGTCAAGGCCGAGCTGGCGTTGTAGGCAGACCCAAGCAGGTCGTATGCCGCTGGGCTGGCTCGCGCGGTCCGGCTCAGCCCCCCAGATCCACCATCACGAGGGTCATCCGGCAAGCGGTCTCGGCGACGAGCGCGTGCGATGCGCCGGGCGCCAGGTAGATGAGGTCACCGTCGGTCATCACGTGCTCGGTGCCGTCGACGGTGAACCGCATCCGGCCACTGACGAGCTGCACGGCCACGGCTCGTGGCGACGTGTGCTCGGTGAGCAGCTCGCCGGCGTCGAAGGTGAACTGGACGATGCGCATCACGTCGTTGGTGACCAGGACCCGGGAGGTCGTCGACTCGGCCACGACCGGGAGGGCGTCGGCCAGATCGAGGTGCGCGGAGGACTCTGAGACGGGGGTCAGCTTTGCCATGTCGTGAGCGTAGGACTGCGCACCCAGGCCGACCAGGCACCCTCCCGACCAGGCTGTGAGCGCAACCGTGAAGGGTGGGTCCGTCGGTCGGTCTGGTTGAGCGGCGTTTTGACTTCACCGCATCGAAGTTCCTACGGTCGAGGGCCAGTGCTTCCCGTAGGCGCTCTCTCACGAGCCCTCACTCCTCGCCCTCTCTACCAGAAGGAGACCACGCATGCGCGTCAACGCTTATGCAGCCCCGGCGGCCGGAGAGCCCCTGGCCCCGACCACCATCGAGCGCCGCGACGTCGGACCCAACGACGTCCTCATCGAGATCCAGTACGCCGGCATCTGCCACTCCGACATCCACACCGTCAACGGCGACTGGGGGCCGCAGCCCTTCCCCGTGGTGCCCGGCCACGAGATCGTCGGCACGGTGACCGAGGTCGGCGCCGACGTGACCAAGCACCGGGTCGGTGACCGCGTCGGCGTCGGGTGTCTCGTCAACTCGTGCGGTGAGTGCACCAACTGCCGCAACGGCGACGAGCAGTACTGCCTCGAGGGGTCGGTCCCCACCTATGCCGGCACGGACCGCGACGGCACCACGACGCAGGGCGGCTACTCCACCCACGTGGTCGTGGATGCGGACTTCGTGCTGTCCGTGCCGGCCGCACTCGATGCGGCCGCTGCGACGCCACTGCTCTGCGCCGGCATCACGACGTACGCCCCGTTGCGCAAGTGGGGCGCGGGCCCGGGCACGAAGGTCGCCGTCGTCGGGCTCGGCGGGCTGGGGCACATGGCGGTCAAGATCGCCCACGCGCTCGGCGCGGAGGTGACGGTCCTGTCCCAGTCCCTCAAGAAGCAGGAGGACGGGCTGCGCCTTGGGGCGGACGACTACTACGCCACCTCGGACCCCGACACGTTCAAGCAGCTGCGCGGCCGCTACGACCTCATCATCAACACGGTGAGCGCACCCATCGACGCCGATGCCTACCTCGGCCTGCTGGCCGTGGACGGCACACTTGTCAACGTGGGCGCCCCACCGGAGCCGCTCAGCCTCAATGTCTTCTCGCTGATCGGGGCGAGGCGCTCCTTCGCCGGCTCGATGATCGGGGGCATCGCGCTCACGCAGGAGATGCTGGACTTCTGCGCCGAGCACCAGATCGGCTCAGAGGTCGAGGTTATCCCGGTGGAGCAGGTCAACGAGGCCTACGAGCGGGTCCTCGCCTCGGACGTCCGCTACCGCTTCGTCATCGACGCCAGCACCTTGTCCTGAGGTCTGTCCGCGGGCCCGGCTGCCGGCTCCAAACCGGTGGCCGGGTCGCCGCGCCGTCTCTAGGGTGTCGAAGATGTCTGCAATGAGCCACTTGGTGGAGCTGGCGGTCGACGAGATGAGGACAGCCCTGGCGCCGGCCACGGACCGAGACTGGGACGTGCCCGCGGGCCGCCTCGAATGGAGCTGTCGAGAGACAGTTGCCCATGTCGCCGACGACCTGTTCTCCTACGCGTCGCAGGTGATCGCCGAGCCGGCCGACTCCTACCTCCCGATTGAGGCCGTCATCGATCCACACGCCACGAACGCCGACAGCCTCCTGGCCGTGGCGATGTGCGGCCGACTCCTTCGCATCGCGGTGGACTCGGCGCCGCCCGATGCGCGCGGCTGGCACCCGCACGGGACCTCCGATCCGGACGGGTTCGCCGCGATGGGCGTCGTCGAGGTCCTCGTGCACACCCACGATGTGACCACCGGGCTGGGTCTCGAGTGGTGGCCACCCTCCGCGCTCAGCGCTCCGGTCCTTCGACGGCTGTTCCCCTTGGCGCCGTCAGGTGACGCCGCAACGGTGCTCCTGCACGTCACTGGTCGACGGGCCCTGGTCGGGCACGAGCTGCCCACGAGCTGGTCTTGGGACTCCTCAGTCCGAGTGGCAGACTGACTGGGCATGTCCCTCGCACGCCTGCGCTCCGTGGTCATCGACTGTCCCGCACCTCGCGATCTCGCGGAGTTCTATCGCGACCTGATCGGCGGGGAGGTCACCTCCGCTGAGGACGACTGGGTCGTCCTCGTGGTCGACGGGCTGCGGGTGGCCTTCCAGCTCGCCGAGGACTTCGCCGCCCCGACGTGGCCGAGGGGCGAGCGGCCTCAGCAGTTCCATCTCGACGTGACCGTCGATGACGTCGACGCGGCTGAGCCAGGGGTCTTGGCGTTGGGCGCCAGGAAGCACGACGTGCAGCCAGGGGAGGCCGCCGGTGACACGTTCCGGGTCTACCTCGACCCGGCGGGCCACCCCTTCTGCCTCTGCTGGGACGAGGCCTAGCCTCCTTCTCCGGCACGACGGGACCTCGGCCGTCCCCGCTCGCCTCTAGCACCGGAGTGACGGCCCGCCGGAAGCCATCGCCCACGGCCATCTCGCCGACGGCCCCGTGGCGCTCTTCGCGTCCGATGTGGCAGGGGACGAGCCTTCGATCCGGTGCGAAGACTGGCTGATTGGCTACGAGGAGGAGTGACCGTCGGCGCGGGTGCGTAGGGTCGGGGTCATGCTCGACCCCACCGATGACCCCACCAATACCGACGCTCGGCTGCCCGACGACAACCCGTTCGCAGGCCGCAGCGACCTCCCGTTCTCGCTGCCACCCTTCGACCGCATCAGTCCCGAGCACTACGGCCCCGCTCTCGACGCGGGCATGGCCCAGCACCGCGCGGAGGTGGAGGCCATCGCCGGCAACCCCGAGCCGCCGACGTTCGACAACACCGTCGTCGCGCTCGAACGGGCCGGGGACCTGCTCAGCCGGACGAGCACCACCTTCTTCGGCACGTCCAGCGCCCTGGCCACCCCGCAGATCCAGGCCGTTCAGGAGGAGTACGCCCCCAAGCTCACCGCGCACGCCGACGCGATCCGCCTCGACTCGCGTCTCTACGCCCGCATCCGGGCCGTGCACGACAACGCCGAGCAGCTGGAGGCGCTCGACCCGGAGTCGCGTTACCTGGTCGAGCGCTACCTGACCGAGTTCACCGTGGCGGGAGCGGGGCTCGACGACACCGCGAAGCTCCGGCTGCGCGAGCTCAACGAAGCCCTCGCCACCTTGACGACCCGCTTCGAGAAGCAGCTGCTGGCCGACGCCAACGACCTGGCTGTCCTCGTGGACGACGAGGCCGAGCTCGACGGGCTCAGTCCGGGGGAGGTCTCCGCGGCGGCCGAGGCAGCGCGCGAGCACGGGCACGAGGGGTCCTTCCTGGTCAGTCTCGTCCTGCCGACCAACCACCCGCACCTCGCCGCCCTGACCAACCGGGAGGTGCGTCGCCGGTTGCATGAGGCGCAACGCTCCCGCGGCAGCCGCGGGAACGACCACGACACGCGGGACCTCGTCCTGCAGATCGTGCGGCTCCGGGCGGAGCGGGCCCGGCTGCTCGGCTACCCCACCCACGCCGCCGCGGCGCTCGCCGACTCCACGGCCGGCTCGCCCCAGCGCGTGATGGAGCGCCTGGCCCCGATGGCCCGCGCCGCGGCGGCCAACGCCCGGAGCGAGCAGGCCGCGCTCGAGGCCGAGGCCGGACACCCCATCGAGGCGCACGACTGGGCCTTCTGGTCAGACCGGGTCCGCGCCTCGAAGTTCGACGTCGACACCGCAGCGATGCGGCCGTACTTCGAGGCGGAGCGGGTCCTCCACGAGGGGATCTTCTTCGCCGCGCAGAAGCTCTACGGCCTGACCTTCCACGAGCGGCCCGACCTGCCCGGCTACCACCCGGAGGTCCGCATCTTCGAGGTGCGGGAGGACGGCACCCCGATCGGGCTCTACCTGCTCGACCTCTACACCCGCGACACCAAGAAGGGCGGGGCGTGGATGACCAGCCTCGTCCACCAGTCGACGCTGCTCGGCGAGCCGCACGCGGTCGTCACCAACAACCTCAACGTGCCCAAGCCGGCCGCCGGCGAGCCGACGCTGCTCACCTTCGACGAGGTGACGACGTTCTTCCACGAGTTCGGCCACGCGCTGCACGGCCTGCTGGCGCGGGTCACCTACCCGCATTTCTCGGGCACGCGAGTCTTCCGCGACTTCGTCGAGTATCCGAGCCAGGTCAACGAGATGTGGATCCTCTGGCCCGAGGTCCTGGCCAACTACGCGATCCACCACGAGACGGGGGAACCGATGCCCCAGGACCTCGTCGAGCGGCTGGTCGCCTCCCGCTCGTGGGGTGAGGGTTTCGCCACGAGCGAGTACCTCGCAGCCGCGCTGCTCGACCAGGCGTGGCACGCCCTCGACGTGGAGCAGGCCGCAGCCGTGACCGACGTCGCGGCCTTCGAGCGGCAGGCCCTCGCAGCGGTCGGCCTCGACAACCCGCTGGTTCCGCCGCGGTACTCGACGCCCTACTTCGCGCACACGTTCGCCTACGCCTACGACGCTGCCTACTACGCCTACATCTGGAGCGAGGTCCTCGACGCCGACACCGTCGCGTGGTTCACCGAGAACGGCGGGCTCACCCGGGCCAACGGCGACCACTACCGCCGCTACGTCATCGGGCTCGGGGGTGCCGGCGACCCGCTGGCGTCCTACCGCGAGTTCCGTGGCCGGGACGCCGATCCCCGCCACCTCCTCGAGCGCCGCGGCCTCCTCTGAGGCAGAACACAACTCAGCCGTATGCCGCTGGGCTGGCTCCGCGCGGAGCCGGCCCAGCACCATACGGCCAAGGGGTGGTGTCAGGCGACGGGGTTGAGCAGGCCCGTGTCGACGTCGTAGACGAAACCGGCGATCTGGGTGCTGGCGGGGATCAACGGGTGCGAGCGGACCTTCGCCAGGTCCTCGCGCAGCTTCTGCTCCTGGTCGTCGATGACCCCGAAGCTCTGCCACGACGCGTCGACCCCGGACAGCTCGGTGATCCGCTGGCGCAGCTCGTTCTCGGAGAACTTCGTCATCGCGCAGCGCGTGTGCGGGACGACGAGGATCCGCTTGACGTTGAGCAGGTGCGTGCCGAGGACGAGCGCCTCGAGCGCCGCCTCGGTGACGCGGCCGCCGGGGTTGCGGAAGATCTTCGCGTCGCCCGGCTTGAGCCCGACGATCCCGAGCGGGTCGATCCGCGAGTCCATGCAGGTGACGATGGCGACACCGGCCTGGGCGATGCCGTCGAAGCCGCCGAGGTGGAAGTCGTCGGCGTAGCGCCGGTTGGCGTCCAGCAGGTCGTCGAAGCCGTCGGGGGCAGAAGTGTTGTCGGTCATGGTGTCCTCACTCGAGTCCGGGTCGCTTGGTGATCGTGAAGGCCATCGGCTTGCTGACCTCGGCGAAGAAGTCGTTGCCCTTGTCGTCGACGACGATGAAGGCGGGGAAGTCCTCGACGTCGATCTTCCAGACCGCCTCCATGCCGAGCTCGGGGTACTCGAGGACCTCGACGTGCTTGATGCAGTCCTGGGCGAGGCGGGCAGCGGGGCCGCCGATCGAGCCGAGGTAGAAGCCGCCGTGGGCGGCGCAGGCGTCGGTGACCTGCTTGCTCCGGTTGCCCTTGGCGAGCATGACCATGGAGCCGCCAGCCGCCTGGAACTGGTCGACGTAGGAGTCCATCCGCCCTGCGGTCGTCGGGCCGAACGAGCCGGATGCCATGCCCTCGGGCGTCTTGGCCGGGCCGGCGTAGTAGACCGGGTGGTCCTTGAGGTACTGCGGCATCTCCTCGCCGCGGTCGAGGCGTTCCTTGATCTTCGCGTGCGCGATGTCGCGGGCGACGACGAGCGGGCCGCTGAGGGACAGGCGCGTCTTGACGGGGTGCTTGCTCAGCTCGGCGAGGATGTCGGCCATCGGCTGGTTGAGGTCGATCTTGACGACGACGTTCTTGCTCGTCGAGGAGACGCCGATCGCCTCGTCCGCATGCTCGCCGAGGCCCTCGTGCGTCTGGTCCGGCAGGAACCTTGCCGGGTCGGTCTCGAGCTGCTCGATGAAGACGCCCTCGGGCGTGATCTTGCCGAGCACCTGGCGGTCCGCGGAGCACGAGACGGCGATGGCCACCGGCAGCGAGGCGCCGTGGCGGGGGAGCCGGACGACGCGCACGTCGTGGCAGAAGTACTTGCCGCCGAACTGCGCACCGATCCCGAACTGGCGGGTCAGCTCGAGCACCTTCTCCTCGAGCTCGGTGTCCCGGAAGCCGTGGCCGGTCACCGGGTCACCCTGCTTGGGCAGCGTGTCGAGGTACTTCGCTGACGCGTACTTGGCCGTCTTGAGGGCGAACTCGGCGCTCGTGCCGCCGATGACGATGGCGAGGTGGTAGGGCGGGCACGCGGCCGTGCCGAGCGAGCGCAGCTTCTCGTCGAGGAAGCGCAGCATCGCCTCCTCGTTGAGGATCGCCTTCGTCTCCTGGTAGAGGTAGCTCTTGTTGGCCGAGCCGCCGCCCTTGGCCATGAAGAGGAACTTGTAGGTCGTCTCGTGCCCCGGTGCGGTGTCGGCATAGAGCTCGACCTGCGCGGGCAGGTTGGACCCGGTGTTCTTCTCCTCCCACGTCGTCACCGGCGCCATCTGCGAGTAGCGCAGGTTGAGCCGGGTGTACGCGTCGTAGACGCCCCGGCTGATGGCGCGCTCGTCGGTCCCCTCGGTGAGGACCTGCTGACCCCGCTTGCCCATGACGATCGCCGTGCCCGTGTCCTGGCACATCGGCAGCACGCCGCCCGCCGCGATGTTGGCGTTCTTGAGCAGGTCGAGCGCGACGAACTTGTCGTTGTTGCTCGCCTCCGGGTCGTCGAGGATGTTGGCGAGCTGCTGCAGGTGCGCGGGCCGCAGGTAGTGCGCGATGTCGTGCATCGCCGTCTCCGTCAGCAGCCGCAGCGCCTCGCCGTCCACCTCGAGGAACGTGCGCCCACCGGGCCCCTCCACCGTGCGCACCCCCTCCGTCGTCAGCAGCCGGTACGGCGTCTCGTCGCTGCCGACGGGCAGCAGGTCCTCGTAGGCGAAGTCGGCCACGGAGGCGTCCTTTCTCGGGTCGTGCGGGAGGGCTGGAAGGCCACAGCAGTATGCCGCTGAGCTCAGCGGCATACGAAAGTCCCCTCCCAGCCTAGTTGGGTTGGGAGGGGACTCGCGTGGCTGGGTCAGCTGGTGAGCGTCAGCCCTTGACGGCGCCGGAGGTCATGCCGCGCACCATGAAGCGCTGGAGCAGGACGAACACGAGCATCGGGATGACGATCGAGATGAACGCCCCAGCGGTCAGGAGCTCCTGGCCCTGGCCCTGCGTGCCGAGGAGCTGCTGGAGCTTGACGATGACCGTCGTGTTGGCGCTGTTGAGGAACAGCTTCGCGACGAGCAGGTCGTTCCACACCCACAGGAACTGGAGCGTGGCGAACGCGGCGATGGCCGGGATCGACATCGGCGCAACGAGCTTCCAGAACGTCTGGAAGTGGGTCGCCCCGTCGATCTTCGCCGACTCGACGACACTCGTCGGCAGCGTGCTCATGTAGTTGCGCAACACGTAGATGCACAACGGCATGCCGAAGCCGGTGTGCAGCAACCAGACCCCGATGTAGCTCCCCGAGATGCCCAGGCCGCGCGGGCCGAGGATGTCGAGCATCGGCTGGAAGGCCACCTGGATCGGCACCACCATGACGGCGATGATCAGCAGGAAGAAGAACTCCTTGAACGGGAAGTCCATGAACGTGAACGCATACGCCGCGAAGGCCGCGAACATGATCGGGATGATCGTGGCCGGGATCGCGACGACGATGCTGTTGATGAACCCGGTCGAGAAGTCCTGGCCGGTCCACACGCCGCTGTAGTTGCTCGTCGTCCAGTCCGTCGCGAACGGGTTGAAGAGCGCCGACCACCAGCCCGATGTCGCGGCGTCGTCGCGGCTGCGGAACGACGTCACGAGCAGGCCGAGCGTGGGGATCGACCACAGGATCACGAGCAGGGTCATCACGACGATCGAGAACGGGCTGAGCGGCCGTCCGTCCTTCATCAACCGGCGGCTCATCGGTTTGCCTCCTCGTTGCGGAAGTGCCTGATCTGGTACCAGATCAGCGGGATCACCGCGATGAGCAGGACGACGACGATGGCCGTCGCCTGACCCGCCTCGCTGGCCGCGAACAGCTTGTTGAAGAAGAGGTTCGCGATGACGTTGGTGCCGTAGGACCCGTTGGTCGTCACGTAGACGATGTCGAAGATCTTGAGCACCGTGATGAAGACGGTGACGAACACCGTGATGATCGTGCCCTTGATCTGGGGGATCACGACCTGCCAGAAGATCTGGAACTCGCTCGCCCCGTCGATCCGGGCCGCCTCCAGGGTGTCCTCCGGGACGCCCTTGATCGCCGAGGACAGCAGGACCATGGCGAAGCCGGCCTGGAGCCAGATGAGGATCACCATGAGCAGGATCGAGTTGAGCTTGGCCGTCTCGATCTGCAGCCACACCTGCGGACTGCCGCCCAGCCCGGTCCAGATGGCGTTGAGCAGACCGATCTGCTCCTGCCCCGGGTTGTTGTAGGCGTAGATGAGCAGCCAGATCGCCGAGGCGCTGACTGCCGAGATCGCCATCGGCAGGAAGATCAGGCTCTTGGCGAGCTTCTCCCCGCCTGCTGAGAGCTTGTCCGACAGCACCGCGACGACGACGCCGAACGCGACCACGACGGCCGGCACGATGAGCAGCCACAGGATGTTGTTGACGATCGACTGCCGGAACTCCGAGTCGCCGAAGATCGTCTGGTAGTTCTGCAGCCCGACGTATGCAGTGCTGTCGGAGTTGGCGAACGAGTAGTTGATCGTCTGGAACGTCGGATAGATCAACATCAGGGCCACGAAGAAGAGGCCCGGGAAGAGGAACACGTAGGGAATCACGCCCTGCGACAGGCGGCCCGGCAACCCCTCGACGAACATGTTGAGGAAGAAGAAGAGCACGGCCGCCCCACCGACGCCGCCGACAATGGCGAGCAGCCCGATGACGATCTTGTGGCCGAACCACTCCGGGTAGTAGCTGAACGCGAGGAAGAGGTTCGCGAGGAACCAGACGACCGCGACCATCCCGACGATGCCGATGAGGATCTTGACGGGCTGGGTCTGGCCGACGTTCTCCGGGCCCTCCACGCTGCGATCCGGCGGCTGCGCCTCCTCGTTGATGACCTTCGGGATTGCGGTGCTCATGACTTCGGCCAGCTGGCTTCGATGTTGTCGGCCGTCTCCTTCGAGGACTGGCCGTTCTCCCACTTGACCATCTCGGTCCAGAAGGTGCCCGACCCGACGGCCTTGGGCATCACGTCGGACCCGTCGAAGCGGAAGACGTCGGCCTCGGCGGCGAACTTGGCCACGGCGCGCGTGATGTCGTCGGGGTAGTTCGAGTCGTCGAAGGTTTTGTGCGGCGAGAGCCACCCGCCGGCCTTGGCCCACTCGGCGCCGAACTTGTCCGAGGTCAGGAACTGCATGACCTTCTTCACGTCCTCGTCATTGCCGTTGAAGACGGCGGCGAGGTCAGCGCCACCCAGCATCGGCTGGCCCTCGAACCCACCCTCGAACGGCGGGTAGACGAAGATGCCGACCTGGTTCTCGAGGTCCTCGAGCACCGGCTTGGGGTAGAACGAGAGGACGAAGTTGCCCTGGCGCTCCATCATGCACTTCGGCGGCTTGTCGAAGGAGGGAAGCGCCGCCTTGCCGAAGGCAGTGCTCAGCACGCCCTTCGGACCACCGAGGACCATCGTCTCGTCCTTGGCGATCTTGGCGAACTCGTCGAAGCTCTTGACGATGCGCTCGTCGTTGAACGGGATCCGGTGCGAGGTCCAGTCGTCGTAGACGTCGGGGCCCCACATGCGCAGGACGAGCTCCTCGATCCAGTCCGTGCCGACCCAGCCGGTCGCCTGGGCCGACTCCCAGCCCATGCACCACGGTGCGATGCCGTCGGCCTTGATCTCGTCGGCGACCTTCTGCAGCTCCTGGATGGACTTCGGCTCCGTGTTGTAGCCGCCTGCCTCATAGGCCTGCTTCGGGTACCAGACGAAGCTCTTGGCCGCGAGCCGCATGGGCGCCGCGTAGACCCGACCCTTGTAACGGGCCGAGTCGAGCAGACCGGGGATCAGTGTCGAGTCGAGGCCGTCGTAGTCGAGGAAGGTGTCGATCGGCTGCACCTTGCCCTGGCCGGCGAACTCGAGCAGGCCGCCCGGCTGGGGGAAGAGACCGATGTCGGGGGAGTCGCCCGAGTTGACCTTCTGCTTGATCGTCGTGGTGAAGTCCTGGTCGGCGGTGTACTGGATGTCGATGCCGCTCTCCTGCTCCCAGGCAGTGAGGGACGCCTCGAAGGCCTTCTGCTCCCCGCCACCGAAGGCCCCGAGGATCGTCACCTTCTTGTCGCCGTCCGGGCTGCCGCCGTCGACGAACCCCCCGAGCCCGGCGCCGCCCGCCCCGCCCGTGGGGTTGGGGTTCTGGAGGCATCCGGCGAGGAAGGTCATGGCAATCGCCATTCCCCCCGCCAGCACGACTCGTTTACGGATACCGCTCATTCGCCACTCCTCGCCGTGAGTTGTGCCTTCCGGACGTCTGTGTCCGTGACGTGAGTCACCTCACCTGTGTCATTCCTACCCCGTGGCGAGGGCCGAAACCAGTAGGAGTGGAGGAAACGTTGCCAAGCGGTTGCCAGCGGGCGCACCAGACGGCAAAGGGCCCCCGGCGAACCGGGGGCCCTTCAGCTTCGCCAGGAGGCGCTCAGGCGCGTTCTCTGGCGCCCGAGCCGAATCGGCGCTCCGGGCCTCGCTCGTTCCTCGCTCGTTTCCTCACGCCTTGGCTCAGGCGCGTTGTCTGGCGCCTGAGCCGAATCGGCGCTCCGGGCCTCGCTCGTTCCTCGCTCGTTTCCTCACGCCTT
>NZ_JAPFQL010000117.1 GCF_028446585.1 Intrasporangium calvum | reverse complement strand
CGGGCGTGTTGCCGTAGGGGGCAGGGGGAGCGGCGCCACCGGCACGGCGGCGGCGACAATGGGCGCATGAGCGCACACACCCCACCCGGCTGGCCCGAGGGCGTCCCCCCGGCGCACACCCCGGGCTGGCAGGAGCGCGCCGTGCTCTGGCTGCTCGACCAGTGCCCACCGGACTACCGGTCCTACACCGGGTGGCGCAAGCACCCGATCGCCCTCGCCTGGCTCGCAGGCCGCCACCTCGAGGGCCAGGTCGACGCCATGCGCCAGGCCTGGCGCGAGGCCCGCGTCGAGATCGGACCCCACGTCCCCGCCGAGGCCCTCGACGAGATCCTGGGCCAGATCGAGGCCGAGGGCATCCGGCTGCTCGCCGCCTCGCGGTCCGTCCGGCTGCTCCACGAGGCCCTCCAGGGCAAGGTCTTCGCCCCACGGCTCTGACCCTCCCGCCACCCGAGGGCGGGAGGGCGCCCGAGCCCGCCTCGGTCGCGGAGCGAGCCCAGCGGCATACGGCACGGTGTGTGAGGTTCGTGACGAAAGGGTGGGCCCGACCCCGACGGGTTCGGGGCCCACCCCGACACGCCGTAGACTCGATCGACCACCCGAACGGAGAGGACCCGGCCAGCGTGAGCCTGCTCGACCAGATCGAGAGCCCAGCGGATCTCAAGGCGCTCCCGGCAGCCGACCTGCCGCAGCTCGCCGACGAGATCCGCTCCTTCCTCGTCACCGAGGTGAGCCAGACCGGGGGGCACCTGGGGCCCAACCTCGGGGTCGTCGAGCTCACCATCGCCCTGCACCGGGTCTTCGACTCGCCGCGCGACACCATCGTCTTCGACACCGGACACCAGTCCTACGTCCACAAGCTGCTCACCGGCCGGCACGACTTCAGCAAGCTGAAGAAGCAGGGCGGCCTGTCCGGCTACCCCTGCCGCGCCGAGTCCGAGCACGACGTCGTCGAGAACTCCCACGCCTCGACCGCCCTGTCCTGGGCCGACGGGATCGCCAAGGGCCGACGCCTGCGCGGCGAGAGCGGCCGGCACACCGTCGCCGTCATCGGCGACGGCGCCCTGACCGGTGGCATGGCCTGGGAGGCGATGAACAACATCGCCGTCGACAAGGACCTGCCCCTCGTGATCGTCGTCAACGACAACGAGCGCTCCTACGCCCCGACGATCGGCGGGCTCGCCGAGCACCTGGCGACACTGCGCACCACGCAGGGCTACGAGCGGTTCCTCGACTGGGGCAAGCGATCGCTGGCCCGCACCCCCGTGGTCGGCGGCGCGATGTTCGAGACGCTCCACGGGGTCAAGAAGGGGATCAAGGACATCGTCGCCCCCCAGGGGATGTTCGAGGACCTCGGGCTCAAGTACTACGGGCCGGTCGACGGGCACGACGAGCAGGCCGTGGAGAAGGCACTGCGCCAGGCCAAGGACTTCGGCGGTCCGGTCATCGTCCACGTCATCACCCAGAAGGGCCGCGGCTACCAGCCGGCCCTCGACGACATCGCCGACCACATGCACGGCATCGGCAAGATCAACCCCGAGACGGGGCTGCCCTTCGAGGTCTCGGGGCGGATCTGGACCGACGAGTTCAACGACGAGATGGTCCGGATCGGGGCCGAGCGACCGGACGTGGTCGCCATCACCGCGGCGATGCTCATCCCCGTCGGACTCGACGGTTTCGCGGCCGCCTATCCCGACCGCGTCTTCGACGTGGGGATCGCCGAGCAGCACGCCGTGACCATGGCCTCCGGGCTCGCGTTCAGCGGACTGCACCCGGTCGTCGCGGTCTATGCGACGTTCCTCAACCGGGCGTTCGACCAGGTGCTGATGGACTGCGCCCTGCACCAGGCCGGGGTGACCTTCGTCCTCGACCGGGCCGGGGTCACCGGCAGCGACGGCGCGTCGCACAACGGGATGTGGGACATGACGCTCACCTCGATCGTGCCGGGCCTGCGGCTGGCCGCTCCCCGCGACGGCGAGCAGGTCAAGCTCCAGCTGCGCGAGGCGCTCGACGTGTCCGATGCCCCGACCGTGCTCCGCTTCCCCAAGGGTGACGTCGCGGAGCCCCTGGGTGCCGTCCGATCGGTTGACGGCCTCGACGTGCTCCTCGAGAGCGGCGACGAGGCGGTCGACGTGCTCGTGGTCGGGGTGGGGGCGTTCGCCGGCCTGTCCGTGGACGTCGGTGAGAAGCTCGCGGCGCAGGGGCACTCGGTCCGGGTCGTCGATCCGCGATGGGTGCTGCCCGTCAACCCCGGGCTCGTCGAGCTGGCTCGCTCGGCCACGGCGGTCGCCGTGGTCGAGGACAACCTCGTCAGCGGCGGGATCGGCTCCGCGGTCACCCTGGCGCTGCGTGAGGCGGGGGTCGAGGTGCCCGTGCACTGCTTCGGCATCCCCAAGCGCTTCCTGTCCCACGCGTCGCGCGGTCAGGTCCTCGAGGAGCTCGGGCTGACGCCCGACAGCGTCGTGGCGCAGCTGGCGGGTCGCCTGTCCTGACCGGGACGAGCCTCGGCCGTATGCCGCTGGGCTCGCTCCCGCACGCCCGCTCGCTCCGGGCGGGCTGGGTTCCGCGTGTCGAGGGGACACATGGGACCGCACCCATTGTGGTTGGCGACCCCACGGAGCCTCGGGACGGGCTCAACTACGTTCGCCGGGACGGCTGGGTGACAACGGATCTCGCAACGACCAGGGAGCGAGCACCCACCAGAGGTGGAGGACGAAGGTGTCCAAGCGTTGGAGCGTCGTGCTGGCGGGAGCACTGCTCAGCATCTCGGTAGCAGCATGCGGGACACCCGGGGAGCCCGGCGCGCCCGCCGACCAGGGGACCGCCGGAGCGGGCGGCGGCACGTCGGCGGCGCCGGTCAAGGTCGGCCTCGTCTACTCGAAGTCCGGTCCGCTGGCGACCTACGGGGAGCAGTACCGGCAGGGTTTCACCGCCGGGCTGGACTACGCGACCAAGGGCACGGGCGCGGCCGCTGGGCACCAGATCGAGATCACCGAGCAGGACGACGCCGGCGACCCGGCCAAGGCGGTGGCCGCCGCGACCGACCTCATCGGCCAGGGCCACTCGATCATCGCGGGCTCCACCTCGTCCGGCGTCGCCCTCCAGGTCGCCCCGCTGGCCAACGACAACAAGGTCCTCTTCATCTCGGGGCCGGCTGCCGTGGACGCCGTTTCGGGGGCGAACAAGTACACCTTCCGCTCCGGCCGGCAGACCTACCAGGACGTCGCGACGGCCGGCTCGATGCTCGGTGACGTCTCCGGCAAGAAGGTCACCGTGCTCGCGCAGGACAGCGCCTTCGGCAAGGCCAACATCGCCGCCGTGACCGCGATCCTCGGGGCGAAGGGCGCCACGGTCGACGCCGTCGAGGTCCCGGCCGCAGCCACCGACGTGACCCCGTTCGCGACGAAGATCAAGGGTGCCTCGCCCGACCTCCTGTTCGTCGCCTGGGCCGGCACCAACGCCGCCGCGATGTGGACCACGCTGGAGCAGCAGGGCGTGTTCGAGACCACCAAGGTCGTGACCGGACTCGACATCAAGCCGACCCACGCGATCTTCGGCAAGGCGTCGACGCAGATCAACTTCCTGTCCCACTTCTTCGACGGCGCCGCCGACAACGCGGCCTACCAGGCCCTGCAGGCCGGGCTGGAGAAGCAGGGGGCCACGGTCGACCTGTTCACCAACGACGGGTTCGTCGCGGCACAGATGATCGTGCACGCCATCGAGGCGAGCGACTCCGATGTGGACGCCATGGTGTCGGCACTCGAGGGCTGGTCCTTCGAGGGGCCGAAGGGCCAGCTGCAGATCCGGGCCGAGGACCACGCGCTCCTGCAGCCGATGTTCACGGCGACGCTCAAGGGGGATGGTGGCAACGTCGTCCCCGTCCTCGGCGACACCCTCGACCCGGCCGCCGTCGCGCCTCCGGTCACGCCGTTCAAGTGACCGCACCCGTCATCAGCGGGCACGCCATCGGCTGGCGGGTCGGCGGCGCGCAGATCCTCGATGACGTGACGCTCGACGTGGGGGCCGGTGAGCTGCTCGGCATCATCGGCCCCAACGGGGCGGGCAAGTCCTCGCTCGTCAACATCCTGAGCGGGGTCACCCGCCCCACGACCGGGGCGGTCCACCTCGGCGGCGCCGACGTCACGAGGCGATCGGCGACCCGCCGGGCTCGCCTGGGGCTGTCGCGGTCCTTCCAGACCTCGGCGCTCTTCGACGGGCTCACTGCCGGCGAGAACGTCCACCTCGCCGTCCAGGCCAGCGGGCCGGCCCCGTTCTCACCCTTCCGGCCCGCCCGCCCGCGCCGCGACCCTGCGGCAGGCGAGGGCGTCGCTGCCCTGCTGCACCGGGTCCGCATGGGCGGTCGGGGAGCGACGTTGGCCCGCGACCTGTCCCACGGGGATCGGCGCAAGCTGGAGCTGGCGATGGCTCTCGCCTCGAACCCCAAGGTGCTGCTCCTCGACGAGCCCATGGCAGGCGTGTCTGCGGAAGATGTCGACGGCCTCTCGGAGATCATCGGCGAGGTCCGCGACTCCGGCGTCGCGGTCGCCATGGTGGAGCACCACATGCACGTGGTGCTCGGGCTGGCCGACCGGGTTGCGGTGCTCCACCACGGACAGCTGCTCGCGACGGGCCCGCCCGGTGACGTCACGCGCGACGAACGCGTCCAACAGGCCTACCTGGGAGAAGCCCTGTGACTGACATGACCACCGCCACTGGCCAGGGCTCGGCGCCGCCGCCGGGTGACGGGCCCGTGCTCGCCGTCGAGGACCTCCACGTCCGGTATGGCGGTTCACACGTCCTGCAGGGCGTCTCGTTCGAGGTCCCGGCGACCGGGGTGACGGCGCTGCTCGGGCGCAACGGGGTCGGAAAGACCACCACGCTCAAGGCGATCATCGGGCTCGCCCCCCGGACCGGACGGATCTCCCTCCGGGGCAAGGACATCCAGGGCGACGCGACACCGCGGATCATCCGCGCCGGGATCGGCTACGTCCCCGAGGACCGGGAGGTGTTCGGCGGCCTCACCGTGGACGAGAACCTCCGCCTCGTCGACCCCGATCAGGGGGTGAACGCGCCCATCGTGGGTCGCCTCTTCCCCGACCTCGTGTCCCGGGGGAAGCAGCGAGCCGGGACCCTGTCCGGCGGACAACAGCAGATGGTCTCGCTCGCACGGGTGCTCCTGCGCGAGACCTCCGTGCTCCTCATCGACGAGCCCACCAAGGGGCTGGCCCCCAAGCTCGTGACCGAGGTCGCTGACGTCTTGGCGGAGATCGCGCAACGGACCCCCATCCTGCTCGTCGAGCAGAACCTTCCGCTGGTGCGCCGGATCGCCGACACCGTGGTCGTGCTCGACGCCGGCCAGGTCGTGCACCGCGGGGGAGCGGCCGAGCTGGTCGCCGACCAGGAGCTCACGCGAGAGCTGCTCGGCGTGTCCATGCGACGGGACGGTGCCGCATGACCGACTTCCTCCTCATCATGGTCACGGGGCTCGGCCTCGGGGCCCTCTACTTCCTCGCCGCGAGCGGGCTGAGCATCATCTACGGACTCATGGGGGTGCTCAACTTCGCCCACGGCGCCTTCATGATGGCGGGGTCGTACGCCGGGTGGCTCACCATGAGCAACCTCCCATCCGGGCTGTCGGTCGCCACCCGGCTCCTCGTCGCGGTCGTCGTGGCGATCGCCGTCGGGGCCGTGATCGGGCTGCTCGTCGAAGTGGTCCTCATCCGCCCGCTCTATCGGCACCACATCCAGCAGGTCCTCGTCACCGTGGGCCTGTCCTTGGCCAGCGTCGCTGCGGCCCAGGGCATCTGGGGCGCCGACCCGCGGACCGTCGAGAAGCCGGAGTGGATGGGCGGCACCACGGTGGTCCTCGGGGCCCGGCTCCCGAACGACCGGTTCGTCTTCATCCTCGTCGCACTGGCCGTCTTCCTCGGGCTGCTCGCGCTGCTGCACTACACGCGACTGGGGCTCATCATCCGCGCCGGCGTTGAGAACCGGACGATGGTCGAGGCACTGGGCATCAACGTCCACAGCACGTTCACCATCGTGTTCGCCCTCGGCGGGGCAGCCGCGGCACTGGCCGGCCTGCTCTACTCGCAGTACGCCGGGACAGTGTCCCCGGCCCAAGGTGGCTCGCTGCTGATCTACGCCTTCATTGTCGTGGTCATCGGCGGGATGGGGTCGCTCGTCGGCACCGCGGTCGCCGCAGTCGCGGTCGGCCTCGTCCAACAGCTGGCCAACTTCTACGCCGCCAGCGGCGTCGGAGATCTCTCCGTGGTGCTCCTGCTCGCGCTGGTCCTGCTTCTGCGACCGACGTCCCTGAAGGGAGCCCACGCATGAGGTCCGCTGCCGTCCTCAAGGCCCTGCCCGGCGTGGTCATCCTCGCCGTGCTCGCCTACCTGCCCTACGTGCCCGCCCAGCTCCCCGGCATCCTGCCCGGGAGGGTCAACGGACCGGGGAGCCTCCAGCTCCTGGCCACCTGCCTCGTGATCGCAGGCATCGCCCTCAGCTACGACGTCCTCTTCGGGCGCACCGGCCTGCTCAGCTTCGGCCACGCCCTCTTCGTGGCAGCCGGGAGCTACCTGCTCACGATCTCGCTGGCGGACTGGTCCCTGCCGCTCCCGGCTGCCGTCACCGTCGCTGTCGTCGGCACGACACTCCTGGCTCTCGTCGTGGGTGGGATCGCCCTGCGAGTCGGCGGGATTGCCTTTGCCATGGTGACGCTCGCGTTCGCCCAGGCCGCGTCGATCATCGTCCTGCGCAACCCCTCCGGCGTCACGGGTGGCGAGGAGGGCAAGTCGCTCAACCGGTCTGCGGTGCCGGGCCTGCTCGTCGGCGTGGCCAACGCCCCCTACCGGTACTGGCTCGCCCTGGCCTTCGTCGTCCTCTGCCTCCTCGTCGTCACGCTGCTCGTCCGGTCCCGGGCGGGCCACGCGATGGCAGCCATCCGGGAGAACGAGGGGAGGGCCGCGGTCCTCGGCTTCGACACCTACCGGGTCAAGCTGCTGGCGATCGTCGTCGGCGCGTTCCTCGGCGGCGTCGGTGGCATCGTCCACGCCGTGGTGCTCGGCGGGTCCAACCCGCACGTGACGACCACCGAGTTCACCCTGGCACTGCTCATCATGGTCGTGCTGGGCGGTGCCGGCAGCACCTGGGGCGCCCTGCTGGGCGGGTTCCTCTACACCTATGCAGATGCCCGCCTCGTCGAGCTGAGCGGAGCGGGCTTCGCGGACGCCTTGCCGGAGGTCGCTCAGCAGGTGCTGGCCGAGCCGCTCTTCGTGCTCGGGCTCTTCTTCATCGTCATCGTCTACTTCGCTCCGGCCGGTCTGACTGGGCTCGGCGGCCGCCTGATCAGGAGAGGCCGAGCCACATGAGCATCGCCGCCGCCTTCGTCATCGAGCAACCGGTCGGAAGCCTGGCCATCCACGACCTCACGTTGGGAGCCGCCCGCGAGGGGGCACCTGTCGTGGTCGCCGTCCACGGGATCACGGCCAACGGCCTGTCGTGGCGAAGGGTGGCGGACGAGGTGGATCGTCGGCACGGACCGGGAGCGGTCCGGTTCCTCGCGCCGGACCTGCGGGGACGGGGAGGCAGCGCCCGCGTGCCGGGGCCCTACGGGTTGGCCACGCATGTCGAGGACCTCTCCTCGATCGCGTCGATCTTCGGTGCGGCGCCCCTCCTGGTGGGCCACTCGATGGGGGCGTTCATCTGCGCCCTCGCGCTCGCCAACCACCCGGAACGGTTCACCGGGGCGGTGCTCGTCGACGGCGGGCTGGCGTTCCCCGCACCGGCGGACCTCGACATCGACGCCGCCCTGACGGCCGTGATCGGGCCGGCGATGGACCGTCTGGCCATGCGCTTCGACGGGCTCGAGGACTACCTCGCGTTCTGGGCGGCACACCCGAGCATCGGGCCCGCCCTGCGGGGTCCCGCGGCCGAGGCCGTCCGGCAGTACCTCAACCATGACCTCGTCGAGGACGAGCCCGGCTCTGGTCGGTGGCGCAGCTCGTGCGTCCTCGAGGCCGTCCGGGCCGATGGTGCCGACGTGCTGGCGGATCCGGCGACGCACGGGGCCGTGCAACGGGCCGTGGGGCTCGGCAAGCCGGTCGAGCTCGTCTGGGCGCGCCGAGGGCTCCTCAATGAGCCCCAGGGTCTCTACGACGCCCAGCGGCTGGCTGCCCTGGACATCCCGGCCGCGGTGCGGGTCACTGGCGTCGATGCCAACCACTACGACGTGATCCTGGACGAGCCGGGTGTCAGCGCCGTCGTGGACGCGATAGACCGGCAGCTCGACAACGCCGACCCGCGCTGACCCCAGACCGGCACAGCGCCCGACCCTTTGCCCGACCCTTTGCGCGACCCTTTGCCCGACCCTTCTGCCGCCGAGGCGGGCTCGGGGTCGCGAGCGTGGACCCGCTCAGTCCTCGGTGAGCAGCCGGCGCAGGCGCAGGGCGAGCTGCAGCTCCAGTGCCTCCTCGGGCTGCTGCCACGACGGGCCGAGCAGAGCACCGATCCGCTCGAGGCGCTGAGAGACCGTGTTGACGTGCACGTGGAGGCCCGCGGCAGCGTGGCGAGGGCTGGAGCCGGCCGCGAAGTAGGCCTCGAGCGTGCCCACGAGGTCAGTGCCCCGCCGCTCGTCGTAGTCGAGCACCGGGGCGAGCACGCGGTGGACGTAGTCGGCCACGTCGGGGTCGGAGCCGACGATGAGGCCTGCGAAACCGAGCTGAGTCGCGGCGGCGCCCTGCCCGCGACGCCCCAGGGCGATGAGCGCCCGGACCGTCCGCGCGCCCTCCTCGTGGGAGACCGGGATCGCTCCCACTCCCGTGGCCGGCCCGACACCGGCCACCGTCACCGGTGACCTGCGACCCACGCGCGCGGCCACCGACCTTGCGAGCCCGTCGGGGTCGGAGCCGGGCACGAGCGCCACGATCTGGTCCTCATGAGCGCCGACGAGCGCACCCTCGCCCGTGGCCGTGCTGACGGACATGACCAGGGCGCGAGTTGCTGCGCTGTCCTCGCCGCGGATGACGAGGACACAGAAGGGTGCGAGCGGGTCGAAGCCTGCACCGCGGGCCAGCTGGACGCGCTCGGTCTCGGCGCCGCGACCTGCGACGAGGTCGGCCACGACGCGGTTGCGCTCGGACTGCCGGGCGTCGGCGGCGTTGCGCTCGAAGAGCAACACCAGCGAGGTCACCATCCCGGCGCGCTCGACGGTTCGAGCGTCCGCGTCGTGGAGGATCCCGACGTCCCCCAGCAGCAGGGTCCCCAGGCGCTCGTTCGCGGCGTTGATCATCACGGCATAGGTCCCGTCGCGGTGGACCAGACGGCCCCCGGTCTCCGCCGCCTGCTCCTGCAATCGGCTGATCTCGGCGCTGCGCACCACCTCCGGTGCGGGGCCGGTGCTCGACCGCACGGCGCCGTTCTCGTCGAGCAGGACCGCCCAGCCCCCGAAGAGCTCCGCGACGGCATGGGTGATGCCCTCGACGCCGCCACCGCCGAGGACGAGGTTGGCGAAGCGGTCATGGGCCGCTGCTGCCTTCTCGATGCCGGCGGCGTACTGTCGCACTGTCTCGTGCGCCTCCTTGAGGGCGGTGACGGCGCTCTCGGCGTCGGCGAGCGCGCGGGTCTGGACCAGGGTGACGGCCGCGAGCGTGGCCAGGTTGGTCAGGAGGGCGACCTCCTCGCGAGTGAAGGGTCGCGCTGTGCGGTTCGCCGCGAAGAGCACTCCGACGAAGTCGGACTCGACGATGAGCGGCGTGCCGCAGATCGAGACGATGCCCTCCTCGCCGACGGCCCCGTCGATCATCCCGGTGTGTTGGAAGCGCTCGTCGGACCAGTAGTCGGCGGTCCAGTACGGCTTGCGGGTGGAGGCGACGAGCCCCCCGAGGCCGTCACCCAGGGCGAGCCGCACGGACTGGAAGGCGGCCGAGATCGAGCCCGACGTGGCTCGCATGAAGATGTCGTCGGCCTCGGGGTCGTACAGCGTGAGGTAGGCGAGGTCGGTCTGGAGCAGGTGCCGGGCGCGACGGACGATCGCGTCCAGGACCTGGGCCGGGTCGTGCTCGGTGGCGAGCTCGCGGGCCGTGTCGAGCAGGGCGGCCAGCCCTGCTTCCCGGTGCTGGTGGAGGTCGCGGGTGTGTGCGATCCGCAGGGCGAGGTCGCGGGCTGCCGGTGGAGCCGGAGTGGCGGCGATCTCGGCGACGGTGGCTCCGGAGGCCAGCAGCTCGAGCAGGTGCAGCTCCTGCTCGGTCCTGGTGTCCCCGGTGGTGGTCACGAGGCCGATCATAGGCACGGTCGCAGTCAGCTCGGACGATCGCCTCAGTGGGCGGTCCAGCCGCCGTCCATGACGAACGACGTGCCGCTGACGGACGCCGACGCAGGACCGCAGAGGAACAGCGCGAGCGCCGCCACCTCGGCCGGCTCGACCAGTCGCTTGACGGCGACGGGGGAGAGCATGACCTTCTCGACGACCTCGCTCTCCGGGATGCCGTGGGTCCGGGCCTGGTCGGCGATCTGCTTCTCCACGAGCGGGGTGCGCACGTAGGCAGGGTTGATGCAGGTCGAGGTGACGCCGTGCGGAGCCCCCTCGAGGGCGACGACCTTGGACAGGCCCTCCAGGCCGTGCTTGGCGGTCACGTAGGCCGACTTGAACGGGCTGGCCCGGAGCCCGTGGACGCTCGAGATGTTGACGATCCGACCCCAGCCGCGGCCATACATGTGCGGCAGCGACTGCCGGATGAGGCGGAACGGCGACACGAGCATCAGGTCGAGGATGAAGTCGAAGCGGTCGAGCGGGAACTCCTCGATCGGGCTGACGTGCTGGATGCCGGCGTTGTTGACGAGGATGTCCACGTCGGTCGGGAGGTCGGCCAGGGCGTCGAGGTCGGCGAGGTCGGCGACCACGGGGGTCACCGCGGCGCGGCTGGCCAGGTCGGTGAGCCCCGCCTCGTCGCGATCGACGGCGTGAACCGTCGCGCCGGCCCTGCTCAGGGCCAGGGCGATGGCCGCCCCGATGCCGCTCGCGGCGCCCGTCACCAGCGCAGTGCGCCCGGTCAGGTCGACGGAGTCGGTGGCCCTGGCGTCGTCCGTGGTCACCGAGGTCTCTCGGGACTCGGGGTCGTCGTCGCGGGCGTCGGGGCGGGCCTCGGGCATGCGGGAAGACTATGAACCTGCCGCAGGCCCGATCATGTGCCTTCCTGCCACAAATCGACGGAAAGGATGTGGCCCGCCCCCGCCCCGGGATCAGATGTCGCGGAAGACCTCGATCGTCGCGCCGAGGGCGTTGAGACGCTCGGCGAGGTCCTCGTAGCCGCGGTTGATGACGTAGACGTTGCGCAGCACCGAGGTGCCCGGCGCTGCGAGCATGGCCAGGAGGACGACCACCCCGGGGCGCAGGGCCGGTGGGCAGACCACCTCGGCCGCCCGCCACCGGGTGGGGCCCTCGATCATGACGCGGTGCGGGTCGAGCAGCTGGACCCGGGCGCCCACCTTGGTCAGCTCGGTCAGGTAGATGGCCCGGTTCTCGTAGACCCAGTCGTGGATCATGGTGCTGCCCTCCGCCACCGCACCGATGAGCGCGAAGAAGGGGAGGTTGTCGATGTTGAGGCCGGGGAAGGGCATCGGATGGATCTTGTCCGTCGGTGCCCGCAGCGGTCCGGGGATGGTGGTGAGGTCGACGAGCCGGGTCTTGCCGTTGGCCGAGGTGTACTCGGCGCTGAGGTCGTACTTCATCCCCATCTCCTCGAGCGTGGCCAGCTCGATCTCGAGGAACTCGATGGGCGCCCGGCGGATGGTGATGGCCGAGTGCGTGACGACGGCTGCGGCGAGCAGGCTCATCGCCTCGATGGGGTCCTCGCTCGGGGCGTAGTCGACGTCGACGTCGATCTCGGACCGTCCGTGGACGACGAGAGTCGTCGTGCCGATGCCCTCGATGCGCACGCCGAGCCGCTCGAGGAAGAAGCAGAGGTCCTGGACCATGTAGTTGGGGGAGGCGTTGCGGATCGTCGTGGTGCCGTCGTGCCGGGCTGCCGCCATGAGGACGTTCTCGGTGACCGTGTCGCCCCGCTCGGTGAGGACGATGGCCCGGGTGGGGTTGACGGAGCGGTCGGAGTGAGCCTCGTAGAAGCCGTGCGTCGCGGTCACCTCGAGACCGAAGGCACGCAGGGCGGCCAGGTGCGGCTCGACGGTGCGGGTGCCCAGGTCGCAGCCTCCGGCGTACGGCAGCTGGAAGTGGGAGTGCTCGTGCAGCAGCGGGCCGAGGAACATGATGACGGTGCGCGTGCGCCGAGCGGCGGCGACGTCGATGTCCTCGAGGTGCAGCCGGGCCGGCGGGACGATCTCGAGGTCGTTGCTGTCGGGCAGCCAGCGGGTCTTGACCCCGATCGAGGCGAGCACTTCGAGGATCCGGTTGACCTCCTCGATCCGGGCCAGGTTGCGCAGGGTGGTGCGTCCCCGGTTGAGCAGGGAGGCGCAGAGCAGGGCGACCGCGGCGTTCTTCGACGTCTTGACGTCGATGGACCCGGAGAGCTGCCTGCCCCCGACGATCCGCAGGTGCTGGGGGCCGGAGTGCCCGACGGAGACGAACTCGGAGTCGAGGGCGTCGCCGATCTTGGCGAGCATGTCGAGGCTGAGGTTCTGCCGGCCGGCCTCGATGCGGGTCACGGCTCCCTGCGAGGTGCCCAGCAGCTCGGCGAGCTCGGACTGGGTCATCCCCTTGTGACGGCGGGCGTCGCGGATCAGGCCGCCGATGCGGGTGAGGTAGCTTTCAGACACGGTTCGAGGCTAACTCATATATGAGTTATTGCAACTCGGGGGACGATGATCATCTGGCGGCCCTCCTTGCTGGGGTCCGTGCGCCGGCCGTCGCCGGCCGCGCCAGCGTGGCGCGCGTTCGCGTGTCGCGACAGGGCCGAACGTCCCGTCACTCTGGTGCCCGCCCGCATCGCCTCACGCCAATCGAAAGAGCAGTTCGCGACACCCTGACCCATCGAAAGAGC
>NZ_JAPFQL010000116.1 GCF_028446585.1 Intrasporangium calvum | reverse complement strand
CCCGAGCCGGATCGGGTCGATCGACCTCGTCCGGCCCGTGATCGACAGGGCCGCCGCCACCTTCAAGTCGGCGCCGAAGGCCGGCGCCGCCACGCACGAGATCCCCAGGTGCGACTCCTCGCGGTCCTGGGCGAACCCCTTGGTCCGGATCTCCTGCAGCTCTCGCTGGAACGCTCCGGGAGTCGTGATCGTCCGGGGCGTCACCCGCTCGAGGCCCGCATCGATCCGGGCCCGGACGACCGCGGCCGGGGAGTAGGCCAGGATCGCCTTGCCCACCCCGGTCGCATGCGCCGGGAAACGTCCGCCCGTGCGCGACCCGATCTGACGGAGCAGGTTCGCGCCGAGGATCTCGACGTAGACCACGTCGACGCCCTCGAGGACGGCGAGGTGGATCCGCTGCCGGGTCGCCTCCCGCAGGTCCTCCATGATCGGCAGGGCGGCCTGGGACAGCGACCGGTGGGTCTGGACCCGTTCGCCGATCTCGAAGAGGCGCAGGCCCAGCCGGTAGGAGCCGTCGTCGAGCTGCTCGACCATCCGCTCCCGACGCATCTCGCCGAGCATCCGGTGCACCGTGGCCTTGGGCAGACCCGTCCGGCGCGACAGCTCGGCCAGCGGGAGGCTGGCCTCCCCCGTGCGGAAGGCCTCGAGCACCGCCAGCGTCCGACCGAGCACACCCGAGGGGACCCTCTCGGTCTCGGCGGTGACGCCGTTCCGGTCAATGGAACGCATGGATTGATTCAACCCCGAACGTGCGCCACTGTCATCGCACCCCGTCGAGGAGAGGCCGATCGATGACGATCATTGAGCAAGCGTGGTGCGCGACGACCCCCCGGAAGCCCGCTTCCGTCCAGGAGCAGACCCTGGGGTCGGGGCTCAAGTCCGTGGGCTCGGCCCTCGACGTCCTGGAGTGCTTCGCGACCGACGGCGAGCTCGGCGTCTCCGACATCGCCCGCCGCCTGGGCGTGGCCAAGTCGACGGCGCACCGGCTCCTGCAGACCCTCGTCTCGCGAGGTTTCGTCGAGCAGGACGGGACGACCGGCGCCTACCGCCTCGGCATCCACCTCTACGAGCTCGGCCAGCTCGCCCTGGCCCGCAACGAGCTGCGGCACGCCGCGCTCCCCACCCTGCGCCAGGTCGCGAAGGCGACGAACCTCACGGTCAACTTCTCCGTCCCCGAGGGCGCCGACGTCGTCTTCATCGAGCGGATCGAGAACCTCGACGGCGTGCGCATCCTCGGCCACTTCGGCCGGCGCCTGCCCTCGCACTGCACCAGCTCCGGCAAGGTGCTCGCTGCCTTCAACACGACGGTCTACCGGGCGCGGCTGGGCGCCGGCTTCCCGCCTCGGGTCCGCGCCACCGTGCGCAGCGCCGAGGAGTGGGAGACCGTCGTCGACCAGGTCCGCGCCAAGCGCTACGCCGAGTCGCACGGTGAGTCCTTCGACGGCGCCTCCTCCGTCGCGGTGCCCGTGATCAGCCACGGTCAGGCGGTCGCCTCGCTCTCCGTCTTCGGTCCCACCGACCAGGTCAAGCCGGCCGTCGGCCAGCTCGTCCCGCTCCTCACCGCAGCAGCGAACCGGGTCTCCAGGAACCTCGGCCACTGACCCCTCCGCTCACCCTCCTCGCTCTGCCGAAAGCACCCACGCCCCACCAGGAGGCGCGCACAATGGCGAGGTGAGCGGGGATGAGCACTGACGCGCTGCTGAGGTTCGGCGCGGCCTCCGCCGTCATCTTCGCGGTGGTCGTCACGGTCGAAGGCGCGACGCGGCCCGGCTACCGCGCGACCTACCACATGGGCAGCGAGCTCGAGCTCGGCAGCCGCGGCTGGGTCCAGCGGGTCAACTTCGCCCTGCTCAGCGCGGGTCTCGCCGCGGTCGCGACCGGGGTGCAACGCACGATCGATGCGCCCATCGGCGCCGGCCTGCTCTGGCTCGCGGCCCTGGCCGTGCTCGTGGCCGCGGTCTTCGCCCCGGACCCGGTCCGTGGCTACCCGCCGGAGGCGTCGACCCAGACCGCCCACTCCGTCACCAACCACGCCAGGCTTCATGACTTCACCGGTCCGCTCGTCGCGGTGGCCCTGCTCGGCGCCTGCGTGGCGGTGGCGCCGCAGCTCGCCGGCTGGTGGGCGACCTACACCTGGGCCACGGCTGGCGTCGGCCTCGTCTTCACGGTCGGCGCGACGGCTGCCTACCTGCGCGACACCCCGTTCGTCGGCCTCGTGCAGCGGGTCCTCATGGGCGCCTACCTGCTCTGGATCACCGTCCTGAGCCTGCACCTCACGACCCGCTGAGCAGTCGACCGGAAGCCAGCCCAGCGGCATAAGGCCGGAGGCTTGTTCCCGGGAGCGGAACGTGGCACGACGCACGAACGCCGGGGACCTAACGTGAAACACAGAGCATCGGGTGCGGTCCGCGCACCGACTCCGGCGGCTGCCGGATCCGACAACCTCGAAGGGACCCCCGTGGACAGCCACACCCGGTCGACCGCAGCGAAGGACCTGCTCGCGGCCTACGACTCGCGCCAGCCGATCGCGCCGCTGACCTCGACCTACGAGGACATGACGCTCGAGGACGCCTACGCGATCCAGCTGCTCCAGATCGAGGAGCTGACGTCGGCGGGGCGGACCATCAAGGGGCACAAGGTGGGCCTCACGTCGGCCGCGATGCAGAAGCTGCTCGGCGTCTCGGAGCCGGACTACGGGCACCTGCTCGACGACTTCTTCTACCTCGAGCACATGCCGATCCCGGTCGACCGGTTCCTCCAGCCGCGGATCGAGCCGGAGGTCGCCTTCGTCCTGAAGAAGCCGCTGCAGGGCCCGGGCGTCACCGTCCACGAGGCCATCGCTGCCGTCGACTTCGTCCTCCCGGCCCTCGAGCTCGTCGACTCGCGCATCCGCGACTGGAAGATCGGCCTCTTCGACACCATCGCCGACAATGCCTCGTCCGGCGCCGTCGTCCTCGGCTCCACCCCCACGGACATCCGCGAGGTCGACCTGCGGCTCGCGGGCGCGACGTTCCACCGCAACGGGCAGGTCGTCGGCACCGGCGCCGGCGGCGCGGTCCTCGGCTCACCCATCAACTCGCTCGTCTGGCTCGCCAACACCGTCGGCGCGCGCGGCATCACCCTCGAGGCCGGCCACGTCGTGCTGCCCGGCTCCGTGTGCGCCATGGTGCCGGTCGCTGCCGGCGACAGCTTCACCGCGACGTTCGCCGGGCTCGGCTCGGTCACCGCGCGCTTCTCGTCCACCACCCCCAACTCGTCGAGCAAGGAGTAGCCAGATGGCGCAACAGACACGCACCAAGGGCACCGCTGCCATCGTCGGCCCCGGCAACATCGGCACCGATCTGATGTTCAAGCTGATGCGGCGCAGCGACATCATCGAGCCGCGCTGGATGATCGGCGTCGACCCGAGCTCCGACGGTCTGCGCCGCGCGAAGTCGCTCGGCCTCGAGGCCTCCCACGAGGGAGTCGACTGGCTGCTGGCCCAGGACGAGCTGCCCGACATCGTCTTCGAGGCGACGTCCGCCAAGGCCCACGAGCACAACGCGCCGAAGTACGCCGAGGCGGGCATCCTCGCCGTCGACCTCACCCCGGCCGCGATCGGCCCCTACATCTGCCCGCCGGTCAACCTCGAGTTCAACCTCGACGCGACGAACGTCAACATGATCACCTGTGGCGGCCAGGCCACGACCCCGATCGTCAAGGCGATCTCGAGCGTCGTCCCGGTCCCCTACGCCGAGATCGTCGCGTCGATCTCGTCGAAGTCGGCCGGCCCCGGCACCCGTGCCAACATCGACGAGTTCACCGAGACGACCGCCTCGGCGCTCGAGGTCGTCGGCGGCGCACAGCGCGGCAAGGCGATCATCATCCTCAACCCCGTCGAGCCGCCGCTGATGATGCGCAACACCGTCTTCTGCGCGATCCCCGACGAGGCCGCCGAGGCCGGTGCCCTGCAGGACGCCGTCCTCGAGTCGATCCACCGGATGGTCGCGACGGTCCAGGAGTACGTGCCCGGCTACCACCTGCGCGCCGACGTCCAGTTCGACCGGCCGCGGGAGACGTGGCAGGGCCAGGCCCGGGTCTTCGTGCCGATCGAGGTCAAGGGCCGCGGCGACTACCTGCCGGACTACGCCGGCAACCTCGACATCATCACCGCTGCCGCCGCGCGGGTCGGCGACATCATGGTCGCGCACCGCCTCGGCGTCGAGTCCACGTGGAAGTCCTCGGCGGACCTCGGCGAGCTGCCCGACACCGCCGCGACCAGCAGCGCCCCCACCAGCACCGCGACCGCTGCAGAGAAGGCAGGAGTCTGACCCATGGGCGACATGACCATCCGTCCCGAGGACGCCCCCGTTGTCACCTCACAGGTGACCGAGTCCGAGGTGCTGGCCAACCTCTCCGGCCCCGGCGGTGAGACCGACCTGCGGATCACCGACTCGACGCTGCGCGACGGCTCCCACGCGATGCAGCACCAGTTCACCGAGGAGCAGGTCCGCGGCGTCGTCCACGCCCTCGACAAGGCCGGTGTGCAGGTCATCGAGGTCTCGCACGGCGACGGTCTCGGCGGCTCGAGCTTCAACTACGGCTTCTCCAAGGTCGACGAGTTCGACCTCATCAAGGCGGCCGTCGACGAGGCGACCCAGGCCAAGATCGCCATCCTCATGCTCCCGGGCCTGGGCACCGTGCACCACCTCAAGCGGGCCCACGCGGCCGGCGCCTCGGTGGCCCGGATCGCGACCCACTGCACCGAGGCCGACGTCTCGCTGCAGCACTTCGCCGCGGCCCGCGACCTCGGCATGGAGACCGTCGGCTTCCTCATGCTGTCGCACAAGGCCTCCCCCGAGAAGCTCGCCGAGCAGGCCCGGATCATGGTCGACGCCGGCGCCCAGTGCGTCTATGTCGTCGACTCCGCCGGAGCGCTCGTCCTCGACACCGCCCAGCAGCGGATCCAGGCCGTGATCAACGAGATCGGCCACGAGGCGCAGGTCGGCTTCCACGGCCACCAGAACCTCTCGATGGGCATCGCCAACTCGGTTCTCGCCTACCAGGCCGGCGCCAAGCAGATCGACGGCGCGCTCTGCGCCCTCGGCGCCGGGGCCGGCAACAGCCCGACCGAGGTGCTCGCCGCAACCTACGAGCGGCTCGGCATCCGGACCGGCATCGACCTCGGCGAGGTGCTCTCCGCCGCCGAGGACGTCGTCCGCCCCTTCATCCCGCGCCTGCCGTGGATGGACCGCGCGTCCATCACCCAGGGCTACGCCGGCGTCTACTCCTCGTTCCTGCTGCACGCCGAGCGGGCGGCCGAGCGCTACAGCGTCCCGGCCCACGCGATCCTCCAGCGGGTCGGCGAAGCCGGCTACGTCGGTGGCCAGGAGGACATGATCATCGACATCGCCCTCGAGCTGGCCAGGGAGAAGGAAGAGCTGCGCGAGCACCTCGACAGCATGGGTGACCTGGCCGCGATCGGGGTGCGCTGATGACCTCGACCACCGAGCCGGGCACCATGCCCCAGGACGGCTGGACCATCGAGTCCGTCGCGGCCGAGCTGCTCGCCTGCGAGGACGAGCGGCGCGAGCGCGAGCCCTTCACCGACGAGTGGCCGGAGCTCGACCTCGACACCGGCTACGCGATCCAGGACCTCAACCTGCAGAAGCGGCTCGACCGCGGCGAGAAGCTCGTCGGCGTCAAGCTCGGCCTGACGAGCCGCGCCAAGCAGCAGCGGATGGGCGTGCACTTCCCCTTCGTCGCGTGGCTGACCGACGCGATGATCCTGCCCATCGGCGACCCGGTCCCCCAGTCCAAGCTGATCCACCCGCGCATCGAGCCGGAGATCGTCTTCGTCATGGGTGATCGCCTCGAGGGCCCGGGCGTCACCGCCGCGCAGGCGATGGCCGCCGTCGAGTCGGTCTGGGGCGGCGCCGAGGTGATCGACTCGCGCTACCGCAACTTCCGGTTCAAGGCCGGCGACGTCTCGGCCGACAACGCGTCCTCCGGCGCCTTCGTCACCGGCCCCGTCGGTCTCCCGCCGACCGACCTCGACCTGGCCCTCGAGGCCGTCCTCGTCGAGGTCGACGGCGAGATCGTCGACTCGGCCACCGGCGCGGCCGTCCAGGGCCACCCCGGCGAGGCCCTCGCTCTCGCCGCCAACGACCTCGCCCGCCGCGGCCACGCCATCGAGCCCGGCTGGATCGTCCTGACCGGCGGGATGACCGACGCCGTCTTCGCACCGCCCGGCAGCTCGGTGGCGATGCACTTCACCAACCTCGGCTCCGTGTTCATCAACGGGGGCGAGTGACGGTGCCGCTCGTCGAGATCACCCTCACCGAGGGGCGTAGCCCTGAGCAGCTGCGGACGCTCATCTCCACGGTGACGCACGCCGTCTCGGACAGCGTCGCCGCCCCCATCGACAGCATCCGGGTCGTCCTCCGCGAGGTCCCCACGACCCACTTCGCCGCCGGGGACGTCACCATCGCCGAGCGCTCAGCCCAGCAGCATACGGCCCAATCCTCCTGAACCTCAACGCAACCCACAAAGGTGCCATCATGACCGACTACCCCTTCTTCGGGCACATCATCGACAACGAAGAGGTCGAGTCCCTCGACGGGAAGCGCTTCGACACCATCAACCCGTGGACCCGCGAGAAGTGGGCCGAGGTGGCTGAGGCGTCGGCCGCCGACGCCGAGCGGGCCATCGCCAGCGCCCGCAAGGCGTTTGACGAGGGGCCGTGGCCGCGGATGGGCCGCACCGAGCGCGCCAAGCTGATCCACAAGCTGGCCGACCTCATGGAGGAGCACGCCGACGAGCTCGCGCGCCTCGACTCCACCGACATGGCCAAGCCGTTCGCGCAGGCCAAGCACGACGTCGCCCGGTCGGTCTGGAACTTCCGGTTCTTCGCCGACCACCAGCGCGACCACGTCGGCGAGGTCATGCCGATGGACAGCGGGCACCACACCTACACGGAGTACGGCCCGGCCGGCGTCGTCGCGGCGATCTCGCCGTGGAACTTCCCGCTCATGATGGCGACCTGGAAGATCGCCCCCGCCATCGCGTGGGGCAACACGTGCATCATCAAACCGGCCGAGGACACCCCTGCCTCCGTCGTCATGCTCGGCCGCCTCGCGATCGATGCCGGCTTCCCGCCCGGCGTGCTCAACGTCCTCAACGGCTACGGCGTCCCGGCGGGCTCATCCCTGACCGGTGACCCCCGCGTCGACCGCGTCACCTTCACCGGCGAGTCCGGCACCGGCCGCATCATCATGAGCGCCGCCGCGCAGAACCTCACCCCCGTCAGCCTCGAGCTCGGCGGCAAGGGCGCCAACATCGTCTTCGAGGACGCCGAGCTCGACAACGCCGTCTACTGGGCCGTGGAGTCGATCTTCCGCAACGCCGGCCAGGTCTGCCTCGCCGGGTCGCGGCTCTTCGTCCAGGCCGGCATCTACGAGGAGTTCCTCGCGCGGTTCAAGCAGGCCGCCGAGAAGCTCGTCATCGGCGACCCCTTCGACCCGGCCACGCAGTTCTCGTCGCTCGCCTCCGAGGAGCACTTCCGCAAGGTCAAGTCCTACGTCGACAGCGTCGAGGACGAGGGCGGCAAGATCCTCACCGGCGGGCTCGCCGAGGACGGCGCCTGGCTCGTGCGCCCGACGATCATCACCGACCTGCCGCTCACGGCGTCGCAGTACTGCCAGGAGATCTTCGGCCCGGTCGTCGTCGTCAACAAGTTCGAGACCGAGGCGGAGGTCGTCCACCTCGCCAACGACACCGCCTACGGCCTCAACGCGATGCTCTTCACCGAGAACCTCTCGCGCGCCCACCGGGTCTCCGCCAACCTCAAGGCCGGCACCGTCTGGGTCAACTGCTTCTTCATCCGCGACCTGCGCACCCCCTTCGGTGGCGTCGGCGACTCGGGTGTCGGGCGCGAGGGCGGCAACTTCAGCCGCGAGTTCTTCACCGAGCCCAAGGCGGTCGTCATGCAGATCGACCGCGCGGTCAAGGCATGAGCGAGCAGGCGGCGCTCGGTGGCCAGTTCGTCGACGTCGCCGGGGTCAAGACGTGGGTCCATGACGTGGGCTCCGGGCCGGTCGTGCTCCTCCTGCACGGGTCGGGTCCCGGCGTCAGCGCCGCGGCGAACTGGCGCCTGACCATCCCCGCCCTCGTCGACGCCGGCCACCGCGTCATCGCGCCGGACCAGCTCGGCTTCGGTCAGACGCTGCCGCCGGCCGACCACGAGTACTCGGTCGACTCCTGGCTCGAGCACGCCGTCGCCCTGCTCGACACGCTCGGTGTCGAGCGCGCCAGCGTCGTCGGCAACTCGTTCGGCGGGGCCATGGCGCTGCGCCTCGCCAGCCAGCACTCCGACCGCGTCGACAAGCTGGTCCTCATGGGGTCCGTCGGGGTGCCGTTCCCGATCACCGAGGGGCTCGACGCGGTGTGGGGCTACGAGCCGTCCGTGGAGAACATGCGGGCGCTGCTCGACCTGTTCGCCTACGACACGTCGCGCATGACGGACGACCTGGCGCAGCAGCGCTACGAGTCGTCGATCGCGGGCGGGGCCGACGAACGGTTCGCGGCGATGTTCCCCGAGCCGCGACAGCGCTGGGTCGACTCGATGGTGCTGCCGACGGACGAGATCCGGTCGATCGCCGCCCCGACGCTCCTCTTCCACGGCCGCGAGGACCAGGTCATCCCGCTGACGACGTCACTCAACCTCTTCCACCTCATCGAGCGGTCTCAGCTGCACGTCTTCGGCCAGTGCGGGCACTGGACGCAGATCGAGTACGCCGACGAGTTCAACACGATGCTCGCCCGTTTCCTCTCCTGAGGGACGAACGACACCTCGGCCG
>NZ_JAPFQL010000115.1 GCF_028446585.1 Intrasporangium calvum | reverse complement strand
CCCCCCCCCCCCACCTCTGGTCTGTGGCTCAGCGAGCGATGCGAAGGACCTGCCCGCCTCCGGCAGCAACGGATCCTGTGGTGACGTACGCGTACTCACCGCGGATGGCGACCCCGTAGGGGGCGAAGAGCCCGCTGGCAACGGCGTGGTGCGTCGAGGATCCTGGGTGCACCTGCACGAGCGAGCCGAACGGTCCGGCGAAGAGCCCGTTGGAGGCGATCTCGACCGCGTAGAGCGTCCCGTCGGCGGCGAAGGCGAGCGAGGTGACGTTGGTCAGGCCGGTGGCCCACGCCGTGGGCGCTTGGCCGGGGACGACCCGCCAGATCGTCGAGGACCCCGGCTCGAAGGGGAAGCCGACGAGCTGGGAGACATACCAGGCGCCGTCCGGGCCGCGGACGACATCGGTCGGCACCGCGTCCGCCGGGAAGCCGGGGAACGGGAATGAACCCACCGTCGGCACGGGGTCGAGGACCGCCACGGTCGAGCCACCCTTGCGGGTCGACACGACGGCGTTTGCGCCGGCATCCGCGACGACCCAGCCGTTGCCCCACGTGGCGAGGCCGACGGGGTTGCTGTCGATGTCCGTGGCGTCGGGGTTGGCCTCGGCCTCGTAGGCCGTGGCGTCGAAGACCTCGGTGAGCGAGTCCAGCCCGTCGAGATGCCGGAGGTCGCCGGTCACGACGGTCCCCAGGAGCGCCGCGTCCGGGCCGTAGCCGGCGCGGTACTCCGGCGAGCCGCCCAGGCCGATGGTCAGGGCGAACTGGTGGTTGCCGGTGAAGGCGATGTCGCCGGGTCCGATCGCGTCAGCCGGGCTGCCGGCGGACGGGAGTCCCTCCAGGACCCGCTCGAACCCGCCTGCGGCAGGGTCGACCTTGCTGACCGAACCGGTGAAGCCGAAGCAGACCTCGCCGAACTCCGGGTGCTCCTGGCAGGGGCTGTCGGCAGGGTTCCCGGCAGTGCCGGCCTCGGCGACGTAGAGCCCGCCGCCCGGGCTGAAGGCGAGCTGCCTCGGGCTGTTGAGCCCGGAGGCGATCACAGTGACGTGGCTGCCCGCGGAGGCGGTGACGCTGCCGGTCGCGGCCAGGAGGAGGGTGGCGGCACCGACCGCCATGAGTCGTACCGAGTGATGTCTCGTCATCGAGCGCTGCCCTTCGGTGAGTCCCCTGACGTGGTGGGTGACTCATCGACGGTGGCACGGTTGCGGCGCGCTGTCCGCAGAATCCTCCAAACGGTCTGGAGGATCCCCTTATGTCCCCGGGCCAGGGCGTTCAATCCTCCTCGTGGCTCGTGACGATGTCGTTGGCGGCGGCCCACCCGGCGATGTCTCGCCGCTCGATCGCTGCCGCCATCAGGTCCGGGAAGAGGTCGGGGGTGCAGGCGAAGGCCGGCACGCCGATGGCAGCCAGTGCCGCGGCATGGTCGGCGTCATAGCTCGGCCGGCCAGAGTCGCTGAGGGCGAGCAGCGCGATCATGGTCGTCCCCGCCCCTGTGATCGCCGCCGCCCGGCGCAGCATCTCCTCGGCGATCCCGCCCTCGTAGAGATCGCTGACGAGCACGAGGATCGTCTCGGTCGGCTGGCTGATCAGGCTCTCGCAGTAGGCAAGGGCCTGGTTGATGTCGGTGCCCCCGCCGAGCTGCACGCCGAAGAGCACGTCCACGGGGTCGTCGAGCTCGTCCGTCAGGTCGACCACCCTGGTGTCGAAGACGACGAGCCGGGTCGCAACCGAACGGATGGAGGCCAGCACCGCTCCGAAGACGCTGGAGTAGACGACCGACTCGGCCATCGAACCGGACTGGTCGATGCACAGGATGATGTGGCGCTCGACCCGCTGCGCTCTGCGCGCGTGACCGACGAGGCGCTCGGGCACGACGGTGCGGTGCTCCGGCTGGTAGTGCTTGAGGTTGGCCGCGATGGTGCGGTTCCAGTCGATGTCGGAGGACCGGGGGCGCCGGGTGCGGGCCGCGCGGTTGAGGGCGCCGGTCACGGCCTGCACGGTCTCGGCGCGGAGCCGTTCCTCCAGCTGATCCGTCACCGTGCGGACGACGGCTCGTGCGGTCGCCCGGGAGCGCTCGGGGATGACCCGGCCCAGGCCGACGAGAGTGGTGACGAGATTGACGTCGGGTTGCACGGCTTCCATCAGCTCCGGCTCGAGCAGGAGCTGCGTCAGCCCGAGGCGGTCCATGGCGTCGGCCTGCATGACCTGGACGACCGAGGAGGGGAAGTAGCCGCGGATGTCGCCGAGCCAGCGCGCCACCCGAGGGGCGGAGGCACCGAGCCCGCCACGTCGCTCGCTGTCGTACAGCTGGCGGAGAGCCTCGTCCCGGCGCACGTCGTCGGCGTCGAGTGCCACCTCGTGGATGCCGTCGGCCTCCTCGCCACCCAGGACGAGCCGCCAGCGGGTGAGCCGGTCTCGGCTGCTGGCGCGCTCGGCTGGGCTCACGTCCCGAGCGTAGGCGTTGCCAACGACAAGCGGCACACGGCGCCTCGGAGGCGGTTGACAACCCGGTCACCCGGTGAGGACTGCGCACTTGTCGCCGAGACGGGCCAGAGCTGATCCCGTATGCCGCTGGGCGGGCTTGACCTACCCCAAGTCCTGGACCGAGGCGCTGTCCGACCCCCAGACTGGAACGACCCCCCACCCTTCTGAACCGGACAAGGGGTCAGCTCTCCAGTGGAAGGCCCAGCAGCCGGGCCACGGCTGCCACGGCAGGGGCGGCCCGTTCAAGGTCGAGGTCGGCGTCGGACTCGCCGCCGGAGCCGCGGACCGGTTGACCGGAGGGCGCGCCGCCCCGCCTGAGGTGCGCTCCGATCTGGCGCCGCTCGGCCGGCTGGTAGCGGGAGAAGGTGCGCCGGACCAACGGCAACAGGTCCTCGAAGGTCTCCTCGGAGACCGAGCTGAGCCATTCGTCGACGATGAGGAGCAGGTCCTCCGTGTGGAGCAGAAGGAGCGCCTCACCGGTGAGGAAGCCATCCAGCCAGGCTGCCGCTGCAGGCCCGGCGACGGCGTGCGACAGGTGCCTCGACAAACGGGCTGCCGCCGTCGCGGGGTCGATCTCCCCGGCGTCGAGCAGCAATCGGTTGGCCCGCCCTCCCACGTCGCCATGGATCCGGTCGTCGGCGGCGACGGCGGCGAGCGCTGAATGCCATGGCGTGCGCAGCGCCGGGTCGTCGAGCAGGGCCACGCCTCGGTGGGCCGATTCGATCGCCGCACGCATGGCCGCGGCTCCGTCGTCGTCGAGGCTCGCACAGGCGGCCCTGAGTCCGATCGAGGCGCGGACGACGACCGCAGCGACGAGCTGGGCGACCTCGCCCACGTCGACACCGCGGACGTCGCCGTAGCGGCAGGTCCGGGCCAGCGGTTCGATGGCAGCGAGGAGACCACGCGTGTCGTGCTGTCGTGCCGTCCGGTCGGCCAAGCTGGCCACGACGGACCTGAGAGCCTGGCGCAGGTCGGCCAGCAGGCACTGCTCGATGAGGCCGCTCAGGGTGGCGAGATCTGCAGCCTCCTGGGCCTGCTCGGTGACTCGGGCCTCGGCCGCCGAGGCCACCGTGTTGCCGTAGAGGCTGGCTTCGATGAGGGCCACGGACAGCTCTGGACGCCATTCGAGCTGCCAGGCCTCCTTGAAGGTCCCGGTGGTTCGTCCCGTCTCGACGGGCTCTCCCCAGTCGACATCGAGGAGTCGCAGTCGGTGGAGCAGCACCGATCGGGCCAGCTGGGCCTCGCGTCGTAGGTCGAGCTCCACCACCGTCGCGGTGGCGCTGACCTTGAGGCGAAGCGTCCGTTGCTGCCTCGTCAGGTCCGCGGCGAGCGGCACCATCGGCGTGGCCTCCGGCACCTGTCCGAGCTCGTCGCCGACCACGAGGGTGCGGTCGATGAGCCGCAGTGGCAGGTCGGACCCGTCGGTCAGCGCAGCCTGGGCCGCATCGGTCAGTTCGCTGAGGCCGACGGACGGGCGGCCGCGCACGGCCGCGAGAGCGCCTGCGAGTCGGGTCGCGTCGACGACCGAGGCTGTGGAGGCGTCGATGCGCTCGTCTCGCAGGGCACGCGCGACGCGGACGAACCAGGAGGGCACGACCGACTCCTCCGGGGTGACGAAGAGGTGGTGGTACCACCCGGGAGAGCGGACCCCCGCACCGTAGCCCGAGGCGTAGGCGAGCCTGGCCGAGGACCAGGGGACCCAGGTCGCGCGAACCTTGACCTTCGGCAGCTTCACGAGCAGGGCGTTGTCGCTGGCCGCGGTCGGGAACGACGCCGGATCGAGCGCCGGGGCGTGAAAGGCCCCGCACACGAAGGCGATCCGTTGCGCGCCGTCTCGCTGTGCGCTGCGCAGGGCCTTGCGCATGGCCGCCTCGCGTCGAGCGTTCTCCAAGTCCTCGCCCGGCTCGCCGGAGGCACGGACCTCGGCCATGGCCAGGCTGAGGTGGCGGAACTGCTCGAGGCTCGATCGACGCCGGTGCTCGATGACGTCCTCCCACCAGCGTTCCGGGTCGTCGTAGCCGGCCGTGGCCGACAGGACCGTGAGGGGGTCGAGGCGGTCAGCCGCACCGCCCTTCGATGACTCCGGTGATCCGGCAGCGAGGGCCAGCGAATGGGTGGCCGGCAGGTCGGCGAAGCCCACGGCCACCTCGTGCTCCACCGCCCAGCGCAGCGTCACCCACTCGGGCGAGAACGCGGCGAAGGGGTAGAAGGACGAGAGCCGCGGTGTGTCGACCGCATAGACCAGTCCCGCCACGGGAGGGACGAGGTCTGGCTCCCCGGCCAGCGGGATGAGCGCGTCGAGCTCTGGTGGCCCCTCGATGAGGATGCGGTCGGGCCTCAGCTCCTCGAGGGCGCCGAGCACCGATCGGGCGGACCCCGGGCCGTGGTGCCGGATGCCGAGGATCTCGACGCGCGCAGTCGCCGCCATCACTGAGCCGTCACGTCAGCTCTCGGCAGGCCCGGTAGAGATCCGCCCACTCGCGTCGGTCCTTGACGACGGTCTCGAGGTACTCCTGCCAGACGATCCGGTCCTGGACCGGGTCCTTGACGATGGCGCCCACGAGACCAGCTGCCACGTCGTCGGCGCGGACCACGCCGTCGCCGAAGTGGGCGGCGAGCGCGACGCCGTTCGTCATCACCGAGATGGCCTCTGCGGTCGAGAGGGTGGCGGAGGGCGACTTGATGGTCGTGCGCTGGTCGGCCGTGACGCCGGACCGGAGCTCGCGGAAGACCGTGACGACCCGCTGGATCTCAGCGAGCGACTCGAGGCCCTCCGGGAGCTCGAGGGTGCGGCCCAGCGAAGCCACGCGCGTCCGGACGATCTCCACCTCCTGGTCGAGGCTGTCGGGAAGCGGCAGGACCACCGTGTTGAAGCGCCGCTTGAGGGCCGAGGAGAGGTCGTTGACGCCCTTGTCCCGGTTGTTGGCGGTCGCGACGACGTTGAACCCCTTCTGCGCCATGACCTCCTCGTCGAGCTCGGGAATGGGCAGGTGCTTCTCCGACAGGATCGTGATGAGGGCGTCCTGCACGTCAGCGGGGATCCGGGTGAGCTCCTCGACCCGCACGATCGCGCCGAGCTCCATGGCTCGCATGACCGGGCTGGGGACGAGGGCGCCGCGAGTCGGGCCCTCGGCCAGCAGGCGGGCGTAGTTCCAGCCGTAGCGCAGCGACTCTTCGGGCGTGCCGGCCGTGCCCTGGACGACGAGCGTCGAGTTGCCACTGATGGCCGCGGCCAGGTGCTCGCTGACCCACGTCTTCGCCGTGCCGGGGATGCCGAGGAGCAGCAGTGCGCGGTCGGTGGCGAGCGTGGCGACGGCGACTTCCATGAGCCGGCGCGAGCCGAGGTACTTCGGGGTGATCTCGGTGCCGTCGTCGAGAGTGCCCCCGAGCAGGTAGGTCGTGACGGCCCAGGGGGAGAGTCGCCATCGAGGCGGTCGCGGCCGGTCGTCTGCGCGGGCCAGGGCTGCGAGCTCGGCGGCGCTGGCGTCCTCCGCGTGAGCCCGCAGGACCGTGGTGGGCAGGTCGGTGTCGCTCATCGGAAGGCCTCGCTGATCGATCGCTTGACGGAGTGGAACTGCAGAAGGTGGCGCAGGTTGGTGGCCAGCGCGCCGTCCTGGCGCTCGCGGGCGAGCCAGGCCTCGAGGGCGGGCAGCGCGTCGGGATGGAGCCCGGTGAGCAGATGCGGCATGGCCTGGCCGACAGCCATGCCGGTGCCCTTGTCCGCGCCGAGACGCGGGAGGACCGCGAGGCTGAACTGCGCCGACCACGGGGCGGGCACCGCCGCGACGAGACTCGCGGCTGACGCCTTCGGGTCCGCTGACAGCCGGGCGAGCACGGCGGACTCTCGGTCGCCGGACGGCAACGCCGCGACGAGGTCGGCGTGCCAGGAGCGCGTGAGGAGGGCCGCCGCCCAGACCGGATCCTTCCGCACCTGAGCAGCGTGCCGTATGCCGCTGAGTGCGTCCTCGTCGGACAGCCGGCTCACGATCGTGGTGGGGTCCCAGCCGGTTGCCGCCTCCCAGAGGCCCAAAGGAGCGCCGGCGGCGATCTGCTCGAGCCACCACCCTCGGGCGGAGCGGCGTGGCGGCGGCTTGCCCAGTCCGTCGCGGACGCCTGAGGCATCGGGCTGCTCCGGGAGGGCGATCTCGAGGGTGCGGCGCCGAATGCCCCGGGCGTGGATGAGCGGCCGCAACCGGTCCGCCATGCGCTGGGCTCGAGCCGACTGGGGGAGGGCGTCGAGGAGGGAGGCCGCGACGTCCCGGACGCCGGCGGCCCGGTCGTCGAGGGCCCGCTCGAGCAGGGCCTCGTCGTCGGGGCCGAGGCCGATGCGCAGGGCGTCGAGGTGCGCCGCCCGGTCGCGGGCGCTGTCGGAGCGCCACGTCGACTCGACGAGGTGACGGCCGACGGCGGGGTCGTCGGCTCGCACGCGGGCCAGGACGGGCAGGCGGGCCGAGGAGGGAAGGAGCGCCCAAGCGTCCTCGGTCAGCTCGGCGGCTGCGCTGCTCGCCTCCACACCAGTCAGAGCATCGGGCACCCAGGCCCAGTCGGGTCGCTGCCGGGCGAGCCAGCGGCCGCGCTGGTCCAGCACCGCGGCAGCGGGCCCGCGCATGGCCCGGGTTGTCGTCGCGAGGTCGAGGATCGTCGGGAGCAGGGCATGCGGCAGTCGGCACCCTGCTCGGTCGGCTGTCCGGAGCCAGTGCTGCAGCAGGTCGGTGCGGTGGCGGGCCCCTGCGGGCGGCTGGGTGAGGATGAGCTCGAGCAGCTGGGTGGCCAGCGGTCCTGCAGCAGGTCGCTCGTCCGGCGGGGCGGGCGGGGCCGCCCTGTGGCGCTCGGCCCGCCGGCCGGCCCGCAGTGCGGCGGCTCCCAGCGCCGCCCCGGTGAGCAGGGCCTCCTCGGAGCGCAGCTGGGGACTGACCGCAGGGGTGACGGAACCGATGCTGGGCGGCGGGGGCACCGGACGCCTGGCGGTGCCGACGAGCGCCACCGACTGGATCTCGTGCCACCACTCGGCGAGGGTCACAGGGCCACCAGCTGATCCCCGACGACCGCCGAGAGCGGGCGCGCGCGTCGCCCCTCGAGCTCGACGAAGACGCGGGTCGGATGACCGCCGGTCAGCGCGAGCAGCGGCCACGGTGGGCTGTCGTCGGTGAGCCGGAGCCCATCGCCCGTCTCATCCACCAGCGCTCCCGACCCGGGTCCGGTCTCCACGGCAGTGGCGCGGACGTCCTCCAGCACGACCGGCACGCGCCACGCCCACGGGTTGACGCCCCACGTCGCGGCCGCCACGCCCAGGGCTGCGTCCACCGAGAGCCCGTCGACCCCGTCAAGCACCGGTCGCGGCTCGGACGGCTCGATGACGAGGGGCTCGTCGACGAACAGCGCCCGACGCACCGCCTTGCCGGGATAGCGGGCCAGGGTCGCGTCGAGGACGGAGCCGACGACCCGAGCCATGGGCAGGACCTGTCCGGATGCGGCGAAGTCGAGCACCTGGACGGTCTCGCCACACCGCTCACCGTGCAGCCAGGTCCGCTGCTGCTGCAGTCGCCCGTCGTCGGTGCGATGTGCGCCGAGCACGGTCCAGCGGTCGGAGACGGAGTCTGCCCGGCGCACCGACTCGCTCGACACGGGCCACCCGATGACCGCACGGAGGTCACCCATCGTCGCCTCGTCGGCGGACTCGCGTCCGGTCCACGCACGCGTCACGGTCCACCACCGGCCGAGGGCAGCGAGCAGATGCTCGTCCCAGTCGGGACGGCCGCTCACCTCCGACGCCATGGACCGCACCTGCTCGGCGAGACCGGGGAGCTGCGCATCGACGAGGCGCGCCGCTGTGGTGTCCCACCACCCGTAGGGCTGGGCCCGGACACCGGCCGTCCCGCCCCGGACCACGTCGCCCAGCCAGCGGGAGAAGTCCTCCATGCCCCCGGTCATCAGGGCGAGCCGCTCCTCGAGGCGCTTGGCCTGCGCGACCGGATCGGGCGTGCGCTCCCGCTGTCCCTCCCGAGCGGCCGCGCTGCCGGCCGCTCGCGCCGACCGCTCGGCGGCAAACGCGGCAGCGAACCCGGCCGGCTCCGCGGCGTCACGGACGGACCCGGAGCCGTCGACCCAGAGCATGAGCAGGGCCAGCCCGTGCTTACACGGGAACTTCCGGCTCGGGCACGAGCACCGGAAGGCCGGCCCGGTCAGGTCCACGCTGACCTGGTAGGGCGTCTTGCCCGACCCCTGGCACTTCCCCCAGACGAGGGTGTCGGTCGACCCGGTGTCCGACCAGGGCCCTGGGCGCGCGAGCCGGCGCGAAGCCGCGACCGACGCGGCGTCGGGGGCGAGCGCGGCGACCTGCTGGGGCGTCCACCGAGTCATGAGGAGGCCATCATCACCCATGCCGCCCACAGCCGCGCCCGCCCCGAGCGGCGTCCTGTGCCGCCCTGGCGTGTGGGTCTGACGACCCAGCCACAACAGGACCGGGCCGTATGCCGCTGAGCTGGCCCAGCGGCATAC
>NZ_JAPFQL010000114.1 GCF_028446585.1 Intrasporangium calvum | reverse complement strand
GCGGCGTCCGCAGCAGCCTTGGCGAGCTGCAGGGCATGGGATGTTGCTGTCACTGGTCTCCTTGCGACGGGACTGCCTCGGGCAACGCCGAGGCGACGCCCAGGCGGAGCGGCTCGACGGGGGGCGCGCCACACGGCGCCCCGGTGTAGAGGCAGTACTTGTTGATGTACTGGACGACCCCGTCGGGCACGAGGTACCAGACCGGCTCCCCGGCGGCCACCCGCGCGCGGCAGTCGGTCGAGCTGATCGCCATGGCCGGGACCTCCTGGAGCGTGACCCGGTCCTCGGGAAGGCCCTTGTCCGACAGGAGGTGACCCGGACGGGTCACGCCGATGAAGTGGGCGAGCTGCCAGAGGCGGTCGGCATCTTTCCAGCCGAGGATGTCGGCCAGCGCGTCGGCGCCGGTGATGAAGAAGAGCTCGTCGTCCGGCAGCTCGGCGCGCAGGTCGCGCAGGGTGTCGATCGTGTAGGTGGGCCCCGGCCGGTCGATGTCGACCCGGCTCACCGTGAAGCGCGGGTTGGACGCCGTCGCGATGACCGTCATCAGATAACGGTGCTCCGCCGGAGACACCTCGGCGTGCGACTTCTGCCAGGGCTGTCCGGTGGGGACGAAGATGACCTGCTCGAGGCCGAACAGCGCCTGGACCTCGCTGGCCGCCACGAGGTGGCCATGGTGGATGGGGTCGAAGGTCCCACCCATGACCCCGATGCGGCGGCGCGTGCTCAGTGGTGCGTCCCCTCCACGTGATCGGGGTGACTCGGGTGGCCCTCGATCTGGATGCGACCGTGCTGGTCGACGTGGGTGGACATCGGCACCTTGTGGGCCGTGTTGCGGAAGGTCCACGTGACGCCGAGGGCCACGAGGAAGAGGGCGAAGGTGATGAGGAAGTAGGCGATGAACGGCATGGGCAGTTCGCGCGTGGCTTCCTCGCCCTGCGCGACCAGGGTCAGGACACGATCAGACATGCGGCACAGCGTACCGTCCGACCCCCGCCGGACAGGAGCGCCCGTCCGATCGATGTCGACGGGGTGCCGCGGCCCGGGGAAACGGGCCGGGCGCGACTGTGCGCCGCCGCGGCCACCCACGCCGGGCCGTAGGCTGGAGCCCATGGTCCCCGAACTGTCCGTCGTGATCCCCATGTACAACGAGGAGGACGTGCTGCCGCTGCTCGTTCAGCGCCTGCGCCCCCTTCTCGACGGCATGGGCGTGACCTACGAGGTCGTCGCGGTCGACGACGGCAGCAAGGACCTGACGCCGGCCCTCCTGCACCGCCACCACCGCGAGTGGCCGGCCCTGCGGGTGCTGCGGCTGCGCGCCAACGCCGGGCACCAGGCGGCCATCTCGGCCGGGCTGGCCGCGGCCCGGGGCGCCTACGTCGTCACCCTCGACGCCGACCTGCAGGACCCGCCCGAGGTCATTCCCGAGATGCTCGAGGCGGCCCGGCGCGACAACGTCGACGTCGTCTACGGCGTGCGCAACGACCGCTCCACCGACACGTGGTTCAAGCGCGTCTCAGCCCAGACCTTCTATCGGTTCATCCGGGTGATGTCCGGCACGTCGGCCCACGCCGACGCCGGGGACTTCCGGCTGATGTCCCGGGCGACCGTGGACGCGGTCAACAGCCTGCCGGAGCACAACCGGGTCCTGCGGTTCGTGGTGCCCGCGCTCGGTTTCCCTTCCGACACGGTGGAATACAAGCGCGAGGAGCGCGCGGCGGGCTCCACGAAGTATCCGCTGATGAAGATGATCCGGCTGTCGGTCGACTCACTGACCGGGATCTCGACCGCTCCGCTGCGGCTCGCGACGATCGCGGGCTTCGTCGGTGCGGTGTTCGCGATCCTGCTGATCATCTACGGGCTCGTGGCGCGAGCGCAGGGCCACACCGTGGCCGGTTGGACGTCGACCGTCGCGATCGTCGCAGGAGTGGGCGCGGTGCAGCTCGTGTGCGTCGGCATCCTCGGCGAGTACATCGGCCGGATGTACGCGCAGCTCCAGGGCCGCCCGACCTACTTCGTCGCCTACGACTCCCTCGCCGAGAGCTCGCCCCGGCACGGGCCGACCGACACCCCGCTGCCGGCCACCCCGCGCGAGGAGCACATCCCCACCCAGGGCGTGCGGCGGGACCAGGACGGGGCGACGAAGGCACCGGCGCCCGCCAACCCGGCTCCGCTGGGCTGACGCCTGGCTCAGCCTCGCGGCCGGGCCTTCACGAGCAGGCTGACGCCGGGCAGCGTGCCCACCGGCAGGTACCGCTCAGCGGTGATGATGGCCCGCAGACCGGCGTTGACGACGGGGTGCAGGTCCTCGAGGTCCGAACCGGTGGACGACCGCCGCCGCAGAGCCACGACGGGCCGCAGCAGGACGTTCCAGGAGCGGACACTGTCGATGGCGAAGCCGCCGCGCTCCAGCAGTGCGAGCAGCTCGGGCCGGGTGTAGCGGCGCAGGTGATGGACGGCCTCGTCGTGGGCCGACCACAGCTTCGGGTCGGCGGGCACGGCAACCAGGTAGGCCCCGGTCGGCTTGAGCACGCGGTGGACCTCGCTGACTGCCGCGTCATCGTCGGCGAGGTGCTCGAGGATGTCGAAGGCGACGACGAGGTCCAGCGAGTCGTCCGCGAGCGGCAGGCTCGTCGCGTCGGAGCGCAGCACGGGCAGCCCGCGCTCGTGCGCCACTTCGGCCCCCTCGGCGCTGTACTCGAGCGCGGTGGCCTGCCACCCGGCCCGGTGCAGCACCATCGTGTTGCCGCCCCCGGCTGCGCCGATGTCGAGGGCCCGGCCCGGGGTCAGGTCACGGATCGCCTCCTGGAGCAGGTGTCGCCGCTCCCGGTACCACCAGTGCTGTCCCTCGAGCTGCGCGAGCTTGCGGACCTCAGTGCCCTCCATGGCGCGCCATCATGCCAGTGCGCAGTCCCGGCCCGGCGCACTGGTGGGTGCGAGTGTCACGACGCAGTCAGCGGACCTGGCCGTCGCCCTCGACGATCCACTTCGTCGTCGTGAGCTCCGGGAGGGCCATCGGGCCCCTGGCGTGCAGCTTCTGCGTGGAGATGCCGATCTCCGCGCCGAAGCCGAACTCTCCACCGTCGGTGAACCGCGTGCTCGCGTTGACCATCACGGCAGCGGCGTCAACCTCTGCGGTGAAGCGGCGCGCCGCAGCCCGGTCCTCCGTGACGATGGCCTCGGTGTGCCCGGAGCCGTGTCGACGGATGTGCTCCATGGCGGCGTCGAGGTCGTCGACCACCGCGACGTTCATCTCGAGGGCGAGCCACTCCGTGTCGAAGTCATGCTCCGACGCCAGCTCGTATGCCGCTGAGCTGGCTTCCGCATAGGGCCTGACCTCAGGCGTGACGTGCAGTTTCACGCCCGCGTTGGCGAGGTCGGTGAGGGCCTTGGGCAGGAAGTCGGCGGCGACGTCCCGGTGGACGAGCAGGGACTCTGCGGCGTTGCACACGCTCGGCCGGTGCGTCTTCGCGTTGAAGGCGATCGCGATGGCCTTGTCGAGGTCGGCCGCCCGGTCCACGTAGACGTGGCAGACGCCGACGCCGGTCTCGATGACCGGGACGGTCGACTCTCGCACGACGGTCTGGATGAGGTCCGCTCCGCCGCGGGGGATGACGAGGTCGACCCGGCCTCGTGCCGTCATCAGGGCCCGGGCGGCGTCGCGGCCGCCCTCCCCCAGCAACGTGATGGCGTCCTCGGGCAGCCCTTGGGCGGCGAGCGCGAGGCGGAGGGCGATGACGGTCGTCCAGTTCGTCGCGCCGGCAGCGGAGCCGCCGCGGAGGATGACGGCGTTACCGGACTTGAGGCCGAGCCCGGCCGCGTCGACCGTGACGTTGGGGCGGGCCTCGTAGATCATGCCCACGACCCCCATCGGCACGCGCACCTGACGGATCTGCAGGCCGTTGGGCAGCGTTGAGCCGCGGACGATCTCGCCCACCGGGTCGGGCAGGGCAGCGATGTCGCGCAGTCCCTGTGCGGAGGCGGCAACGCGCTGCTCGTCGAGGCGCAGCCGGTCCTGCAGGGCCTCGCTCATTCCTTGGGCACGGCCGCGCTCGAGGTCCTGGGCGTTGGCCTGGAGGATCTGCGGGGTCGCGGCGACGAGGGCGTCGGCGAGGGCGTGGAGGGCAGCGTCCTTCTCGGCGCGGCTCAGCTGGGCCAGCCGGCGGGAAGCGACGCGGGCGCGGTCGGCGAGCTCGTTGACGTGCTCGACGACCGCGGGGTCGATGGTGGTGGACATGCTTCAAGGGTAGGCGTCCCGCGCCGCACTCCCGTCCCGCCTCCACTCGGGTGGCCCCGCCATCCACACCCGTGCCCACGACCTCCACTCGAGTGGCCCCGCCCTCCACACCCGTGCCCACGACCTCCACTCGAGTGGCCCCGCCCTCCACAAAGGACACGCGTGGACCCCCCGGGATGCGGACCACCGACGGGGTCGCTATGGTTGCCACCGTCCTTCACGGGAGTCCGGCGCACCGGGCTGAGAGGGGGCTGACGCGGCCCCGACCGTCCCAACCTGATCCGGATCATGCCGGCGCAGGGACCAAGGAGTTGCGATGACGCAGAACCACCGACCGTTTCCCCGGTTGCACGTCCTCACCGACACCCGCGATGGCCGGGACCCGCTGCCCGAGGTGCGGTGCGCGATCTCAACCGGCATGGCGGCCATCCAGGTCCGTGCCAAGGACCGGACCGACCGTGAGGTCTTCGCCCTCACGACGGCGGTCCTCGAACTGGCCCGCCCCGCAGGCACCCTCGTGCTCGTGGACGACCGGGTCGACATCGCCCTGGCCGCCGGGGCCGACGGCGTCCATCTCGGAGCGAACGACCTCCCCGTCGCGGCGGTGCGGCGGTTGACGCCGAACGGCTTCATCGTCGGCGCCACGGTCCGCAACCCAGAGATGGCTCGCGCCGCCGAGGCGGACGGCGCCACGTACCTCGGAGCCGGCCCCGTCCACCCGACGGCCACCAAGCTGGGCCTCCCCGATCCCCTCGGACCGCACGGCATCGCCGCCCTCACCGCAGCCACCGCGCTCCCCGTCATCGCGATCGGAGGTGTCACCCCACAACGCGTCTCCGATCTTCGCGCTGCCGGCGCGCACGGCGTGGCCGTCGTCACCGCCCTTTCGGCGGCCGCCGACCCCGCCGCTGTCGCAACGGCGCTCGCCGCGGCCCTCGACGGTCCCCCCGGCCAGCGCCGCCCCGTTCCGGTAGCTCAGCACCGGGACGAGGTGCGGGCATGAGCACCACGCGCCCCCTGAGCCGGCACCCGGTCCTCGTGGAGTCAGGGGTCTCCACGAGGACTCGGGTCGCCATCGTCGGCGGAGGCATCATCGGCCTGGCCAGCGCCTGGCAGCTGCTTCGTGCGGGCTGCGCCGTCACGGTGCTCGACCCGAGCGTGGGCGGCGGCGCGACGAACGCAGCAGCCGGCATGATCACGCCGTCGAGCGAAGCCACCTTCGGGCACGAGGCCCTCCTTGCCGCCAGCATCGCGTCTGCCGCGCGCTGGCCCACCTTCGCCGAGCAGCTCTCGGCTGACTCCGGGCTCCCGGTCGAGCTGTGCCGTGAAGGCACGCTCTTCGTCGCGGCGGACCACGACGACGAGCTGGTCCTGGCCCGGCAGGCGCGCCTCCTCGAGCGGCACCACCGCAGCGTCGACCGGCTCCCGAGCCGAGCTGCACGGCGCCTCGAGCCGGCCCTGTCGCCCCGTCTGGCCGGCAGCCTCCTCATCGAGGACGAGTCGTCCGTCGACCCGCGGCAGGTGGCGCAGGCGCTGCGGGTGGCCATCACCCGCCTCGGCGGCGAGTTCCGGCGGGTGCACGCCCGTCCGCAGCTGCGGGCCGGGCGGGTCATCGGCGCCGTGCCGGCATCCGAGGCGGCCTGCCCCGACGGCGGCGGTCCGTGCCACGCGGACGTCACAGTGCTCGCGGGCGGCTGGGCCACGACGGACCTCGCAACCGGCCTTGGCCTGCACGTCCCGATCCGTCCGCTGAAGGGCCAGGTGCTGCGGCTGCGTCCCGCGGCACCCGACGTGCTCCACCGTGTCGTGCGAGCCTCCGTCCACGGCCGGTTCGTCTACCTCGTGCCGAGGAGCAGCGGCGAGGTGGTGGTGGGGGCGACGAGCGAGGACGTGGGACCGGACGCGAGTGTGACCGCCGGGGCGGTGCACGACCTGCTCCACGACGCCATCGAGATCGTTCCCGAGCTGTCCGAGGCCGTCCTCGTCGAGTCCTTGTCGGGGCTGCGCCCGGCCACTCCGGACAACCTGCCGATCGTGGGCGCGGTCGGCATCGATGGACTCGTCGTCGCCGCCGGGCATGGACGCGACGGCATTCTCCTCGCGCCCCTCACCGCTGAGGCGGTGCTCGCGGAGGTGCTCGGCCAGCCGTCTCCCCAGCACGCGGACCACTTTGCCCCGCAGCGCTTCTCCAGGACGGAGGGTCCATGAACGTCATCGTGAACGGGGAGGAACGCCTCGTCCCGCCCGACACCACCGTGGCCGGGCTGGTGGCAGCCCTCGACCTGCCGAGCCGCGGGATCGCCATCGCCCTCGACCGCGTCATCGTGCCGCGCTCCCTCTGGGCCTCCGAGCGGCTCAGCCCGGGCGCCGAGGTCGAGATCGTCACCGCGATGCAGGGAGGCTGACGTGTCCCGAGCCACCGATCAGCCGACCGGCCAGGCGACCGCCCCTGCGGATGTGCTGACCATCGACGGCACACCGCTCGGGTCCCGCCTCATCCTGGGCACGGGCGGTGCCACGAGCCATGCCAGCCTCGAGTCGGCGATCCGGGCCTCCGGCACCGAGCTCGTCACGGTGGCCCTGCGCCGCGTTCCCAAGGACGGCGTCGGCGGGCTCCTCGACCTGCTGGCGTCGTGCTCGGTGCGCCTGCTCCCCAACACGGCAGGCTGCCGCACCGCCCGCGACGCTCTGCTCACGGCCCGGCTGGGGCGCGAGGCCCTCGAGACCCACTGGGTCAAGCTCGAGGTCATCGCCGACGACCGCACCCTGCTGCCGGACGTCGTGGAGACGATCGACGCCGCCGAGGCGCTGGTCCGTGACGGCTTCGTCGTCCTCCCCTACACGACGGACGACCCGATCGCAGCCCAGCGCCTCGTCGACGTCGGGTGCGCGGCGGTCATGCCGCTCGGCGCGCCGATCGGCAGCGGCCTCGGGATTCGCAACCCCCATGCCATCGAGCTGATCCGCGACCTCGTCGACGTGCCGGTCATCCTCGACGCAGGGATCGGCACGGCGTCCGACGCCGCGCTCGCCATGGAGCTCGGCTGCGATGCCGTCCTGCTGGCCACGGCCGTCACCCGGGCCGAGGACCCGGAGGCGATGGCCCTGGCCATGCGGCATGCCGTCGAAGCAGGCTGGCTGGCGCGCCGCGCCGGCCGCATTCCGATGCGCCGACTGGCGCTCGCATCCTCGCCCACGGAGGGGCTGGTCGAGTCGTGACTCCGTCGCCCGCGGGCCGGGTCGGGCCCGATCCGGCCGACCGGCCAGTCCGGGGTCTGGTCATCGCGGTCACGGACCGGTCGCAGCTGCCCGCCGGCCGGTCCGTCCTGGACGTCATCGGCGCCGTGCTCGACGGCGGCGCCCATGGCGTGCTCGTCCGGGAGCGCGACCTGCCCATCGAGGAGCGCGCGGCCCTCGTCGCCGCGGCAGGTCAGCTCTGCGCCGCGCACGGGGCGCTCCTCCTCGTCGCCTCCCCCCTCCCCCTGATTCGAGGTGATGGAGCGATGTCGGGGCCGATCGATCACATCGACTCGGCGCGGTGGGTGCTGCAGCTACGTCGCGACGAGCCCGTGCCGGCCGACCTCCACCGGCCCACCACGTGGGTGGGGCGCTCCTGCCACGATCTGGCGGAGCTGCGCCGCGCCTGCGACGAGCGCCTCGACCTCGTGACACTCTCCCCCGTCGCAGCGTCGGCCTCGAAGCCCGGTCACGGGCCCGCACTCGGCACGGCCGGCGTGGCCGACCTCATCTCCACAGTCCGAGCGGAGTACGTCCGGACCCCGGCGATCCTCGCCCTCGGGGGCGTCGACGAGGTGAACGCCGGCTCCTGGGTCAGGGCCGGTGCCGACGGCGTCGCCGTCATGGGTGCCCTCATGCGCGCCGAGAACCCTGAGGCGGCGATGCGTGCGGTCCTGAAGTCGGTCAGCGAGTCGGTCAGCGAATCGGTCAGCGAATCGGTCAGGGAGTCAGCCACGGCGGCAACGAGGTTCGTCCAGTGAACACGCCACCGGTGGCGCTGACCATCGCGGGCTCCGACAGCGGGGGCGGCGCCGGCATCCAGGCCGACCTCACCACCTTCGCGGCGCTCGGCGTCCACGGCGCGAGTGCCGTCACCGCGATCACCGTGCAGGACACGACCGGCGTCCACGACATCCATCCGGTTCCCGTCGGTGTCGTCCTCGCCCAGATCGAGTGCGTCCTCAGGGACCTCGCACCCGCAGCGGTCAAGGTCGGCATGCTCGGCCGGCCGGAGCTGTCCGAGGCCGTCGCCCGAGTCGCCGCGGCTGGTCGCCTGCCCCGCCTCGTCGTCGACCCGGTCCTCGTGTCGACGAGCGGCCACTCACTCGCGGCCGACGGGGTGGTCGCCACGCTCCGGGAGCAGCTGCTCCCGCATGCTCACCTCGTCACGCCCAACACCGACGAGGCGGCCGCTCTCCTGGGGACCGTGCCGGCACGGTCCGTCGATGAGCAGGCCGACCACGCCGGCGCCCTGCTCGCCTTCGGCTCGCGCGCCGTCGTCGTCACCGGCGGCACCGTCCGCACCCCGGACGGCACCGAGCGGGTCGACGTCCTCGCCGGCCCTGCAGGCACCGTCGTGTTCCGGTCCCCGGAGATCGCGACGGACAACGACCACGGCACCGGCTGCACGTTCGCCTCGGCCGCCGCCGCCTTCCTAGCCCGGGGCCACACCACTCACGACGCTGTGCTGTCCGCCCGGGGCCTCGTGCGGCACGCCCTGCGCACGTCCGCGCCCTGGCGACTCGGCTCCGGCCGCGGCCCGGTCGCCCACACCCGCACCACCTGCTTCGAAGCCACCCCTGACCCCACGAACGCCCCCCACAGCCAAGGAGCCCCACGATGACTCAGGCCAACCCCGCGCGGAGCAAGGTCTACGTGCCGAGCCAGCCCAGCGGCATACCGGTGCCGTTCACCGAGGTGACCCTCGCGGACGGAAACGCGCCCTTCCGCCTCTACGACACGTCCGGTCCGGGCAGCGTGCCCGAGGAGGGGCTCGCGCCGCTGCGCTCCCAGTGGATCGCCGAGCGCGGCGACGTCGAGATCTACGACGGCCGCGAGCGCAACCTCGCCGACGACGGCCGCTCTGCCGTCCGCCGTGGCGAGGCGTCCCGCGAGTGGCGGGGCGAACGCCGAGCGCCCTTGCGCGGCAAGGCCGGCCAGCGGCCGACCCAGATGGCGTACGCCCGCGCCGGCGTCGTGACCAAGGAGATGGAGTTCGTCGCGGCCCGCGAGCGCTGCGACGTCGAGCTGGTCCGGAGCGAGGTGGCGGCCGGCCGCGCCATCATCCCGAGCAACGTCAACCACCCCGAGAGCGAGCCGATGGTCATCGGCCGGCGCTTCCTCGTCAAGATCAACGCCAACATCGGCAACTCGGCCGTCACGAGCTCGATCGCCGAGGAGGTCGAGAAGCTCACCTGGGCGACCCGCTGGGGCGCCGACACCGTCATGGACCTCTCGACGGGCGACGACATCCACACGACGCGTGAGTGGATCGTGCGCAACTCCCCCGTCCCGATCGGCACCGTCCCGATCTACCAGGCCCTCGAGAAGGTCGACGGTGACGCGTCGAAGCTGTCCTGGCCCGTCTTCCGCGACACCGTGATCGAGCAGTGCGAGCAGGGCGTCGACTACATGACGATCCACGCCGGCGTGCTGCTGCGCTACGTGCCGCTGACGGCGCAGCGGATCACCGGCATCGTCAGCCGCGGCGGGTCGATCATGGCCGGCTGGTGCCTGGCCCACCACGAGGAGAACTTCCTCTACACCCACTTCGACGAGCTGTGCGAGATCTTCGCCCGCTACGACGTCGCGTTCAGCCTCGGCGACGGCCTGCGCCCCGGCTGCACCGCCGACGCCAACGACGAGGCCCAGCTGTCCGAGCTGCGCACCCTGGCCGAGCTGACGAAGCGCGCGTGGGAGTTCGACGTCCAGGTCATGGTCGAGGGGCCGGGCCACGTGCCGCTCAACCTGGTCAAGGAGAACGTCGACCTGCAGCAGGACTGGTGTCACGGCGCGCCGTTCTACACGCTCGGCCCGCTCGCGACCGATGTCGCGCCGGGTTACGACCACATCACCTCGGCCATCGGCGCCGCCCACATCGCCTGGCACGGCACGGCGATGCTCTGCTACGTCACGCCCAAGGAGCACCTCGGCCTGCCCAACCGCGACGACGTCAAGACCGGCGTCATCACCTACAAGCTGGCCGCGCACGCCGCCGACGTCGCCAAGGGCCACCCGTACGCGCGGGACTGGGACGACGCCCTGTCCAAGGCCCGGTTCGAGTTCCGGTGGGAGGACCAGTTCAACCTCTCGCTCGACCCCGACACGGCGCGGGCCTTCCACGACGAGACGCTGCCCGCCGAGCCGGCCAAGACCGCCCACTTCTGCTCGATGTGCGGGCCGAAGTTCTGCTCGATGCGGATCAGCCAGGACGTCCGGCGGTATGCCGCTGAGCGCGGTCTCGCGGAGTCCGAGGCCGTGGGTGCCGGGCTGGCCGAGAAGAGCCGGGAGTTCGTCGAGCTCGGCCGTTCCGTCTACGTCGAGGCGCCCTGACCCCTCCCCTCCGCCCCGCTCTCCCCC
>NZ_JAPFQL010000113.1 GCF_028446585.1 Intrasporangium calvum | reverse complement strand
GGCACCTCCCGGCTCGGCGGGCTCCCCAGCCCGCGATCAGCGCTGGCTGGCGCTGATCGAGTACTTCCCCGTGCCGGTCTCGACGTTCCAGTGCCGCACCTGCGCCCAGTAGCGTCCCGGCACGAGACCACGGCGGATCCGCGCGTTGAGGCCGTAGCCGCTGTCGTCGTCCTCGGCGATGAGCGCCGTGTCCTGGTCGGGGCCGAAGAGCTTGAGGTAGACGTCCGTCGACCCGCTCGTCCTCACCTCGTAGACGCCGTCGCTCTCGACGGCGAAGGTGAAGAGGTCCTCCTCGCCGCCGGCCCCGATGGCCGCGGCCACGGCAGTCCCGTCGAGCGGCAGCTCCACGGCGTCACCGACGACCGGGCCCGGCTTGGGATACATCGTGGCGCCGGCCACGAACTCCTGGTCCAGCCCGGACAGCACCTCGTTGGAGTGCGTGCCCACCCCGCCCAGCGTCCATGAGGCCGGGAACGCGTAGAGCATGATCGAGTCGGGGTCGAACGCCGTCCCCTTGATCTGGTCGAGCGCGTACTTGCGGAACACGTTGTGCCGCACTGTCGCCTCGTCCCAGTAGTTAGGCGGCCCGGCGAGCGCGGCGAGGACGACCGGCTCGTTCCACTGGATGCCACCGGCGGGGTTCGAGTGCTCGTGCGCGAGTCCGATGGCGTGTCCGAACTCGTGCGCGGCCGTGCCGCCGTCGAGGAAGCCGAGGTTCATCGTCGCCTGGTTCGCCGGGATGCCCTTGCAGTCCGTGCCGACGTAGGACCAGGCGCCGTCGTTCTGGTCGAAGGAGATCCGGATCTCGGTCTGGGACGGCGGGTGGTTGCCGAAGTCGAACGCGATGTTGCACGCGGCGGCCCACCAACCCGCTTGCTCGCGGGCCGTCGCCTGTTGCGCCTGGGTCCCGCCGAGGAAGCGGACCCGCAGCGTCGAGCCGTTCATCCACGACTTGCCGATCGGCGATATCGCGCGGTCGCGGCCCTCCAGGTCGCGAGTGCGCCGGTGCGGTCGCATCAGGTCCTGCGGCAGGATCCGGTCGAAGCAGACCTTCTCAGTCATGTCGTCCCCCAAGTGTCGTGGTGGCGCGCCTCGCCCCCTCCTCCCATGGTGCTCCCGTGTGAGCGCCGCCACACCCAAAACGCGGACGTATGCCGTTGGGCTCGCTCCCCGCCCCACGTCACTCGAGTGGCCCCGCCCTCCACAACCCCTTGGTGTCAAGGTGGCGGAAACGCCACTACCGCCGGCCCCGGCGCGACCTCAACCTGAGACTGGGCGCGAAAGACCCTGCGCCCCGGGACAGGGAGAGAGGGAGAAGCACATGCGCAGGATCAGCATCACGCTCGCCACCGCCGCCGCTTCGGGAGCGCTGCTGCTCGGGATGGCCGGACCCGCCGGTGCGGCAGGGGAGCCGAACGGCAGCTCGTCGTGCCTGGCCAAGGTCTTCCAGGCCCAGGCCGTCTCGGGGCCGCAGGTCGTCTCGGACCGGATCCTCGAGATCCGGGAGTACTGGCTCGATGGCGGCCAGTTCGGCCAGGCGCTCAAGCCGATGGCGACGGGCAGCGCGGACTACTGCTGAGCCGTCCGCCGGCAGCAGCCGGCCAGCACGTCGGAAGGGTCGCAGTGCACGCGCAGGGGGGCGCTGCGACCCTTTTGACGGATTTCGCCGACACGCCGGAGCCGCTGAACCTACATTGACGGCATGCAGGAGGCGCTGCTGCTGTCACGATCTGTGGGTCTGGCGCGGGCCGCGGTCCTTCCTGATGCGCTCGAGCTGCTCGACCGCTACGTCGGCGCCGACACGCTCTCCCTGTCCGCCATGAGGCTGCGAGAGGGAGCCGACCCCCAAGCCGACGTTACGGTCCGCGGCGCCGACCCAATGACCGCGTGGGAACTGGACCTGTGGCCCGGGCTGATGGCCACCCACCCGTATCTGCCCACCCTCGTGGCCGGACCGATGACGGCGTCCCGCGTCACCGACGTCGTCGACTTCGAGTCCTTCGAGCGCAGCGACCTCTACCAGCTGCTGCTGCGTCCTCGCGGGTCGCGCTACCAGGCGGGCCTCCTGCTCGACCGGTCGCCCGAGTCGATGCTGCTGCTGTCGCTGTGGCGCCAGGACCGCGACTTCAGCGCTGCCGAGATGACGGCTCTGGAGGCCTTCCGGTCGGTGCTCGCCGCTGCTGTCGCCTTCGCCAAGGCGATCGAGGCGGCGCAGGCGGCGGCGGGTGAGCTCGTCGGCTCGAGAGTCGCGGGGTCCTCGCTGCTGACCACCCGGCAGCGCGAGGTGGCCGGGCTCCTCGAAGCGGGGCTGAGCAACGACCAGATCGCTCGGCGGCTCGGCATCTCGTCCCGGACCGTCCGCAAGCACGTCGAGGACCTCTTCGACCGCACTGGCGCCCGGAGCCGCACCCAGGTCGCGCTGTGGTGGCGCCACCAGTCCCACCCCTGACTCGAGTGGCCCCGCAGTCCACAGCCGGGAGTCCCCCGCACACACTCGAGTGGCCCCGGCTTCCACATCTGACTGTGGAATCCGGGGCCACTCGAGGCGGGCTCAGTGGCTTCGTGCAGCAGTGAGCTCGCGCTCAGCCTCGGCCGCCTCCGCACCTCGCTCCGCCTCTTCCGCAGCGGCCGCCAACTCGGCGTCCTTGCGGCTCAGGCGACTCGGCCACCACATGCGCCCACCCACATCGAGGTTGAGCGCGGTGACCAGCACCGACCGGACGATGAGCGTGTCGAGCAGCACGCCCAGCCCGACGGCGAAGCCCACCTCGGCGAACGCGACGATCGGCATCGTTGCCAGCACCGCGAACGTCCCCGCGAGCACCAGGCCGGCAGACGTGATGACGCCACCGGTGGCGGCGAGCCCGACGAGTGCCCCGCGCTGAGTGCCGATCTCCTTCGACTCCTCGTGTACGCGCGTCATGAGGAAGATGTTGTAGTCGATCCCCAGCGCCACGAGGAACACGAAGACGAACAGCGGCAGCGACGGGTCCGCCCCGGCGAAGCCGAACACGTGCCGGAACACCAGCGCGCTGATCCCCATCGCCGCACCGAACGACAGCACGACCGTCCCGATCAGGAGCAGCGGGGCGGTGACCGCTCGCAGCAGCAGGATCAGGATGAGCAGGACGACCCCGAGGATGAGCGGGATGGTGCGCAGGTTGTCATCGTCCGATGCCCGGAGCGTGTCGACGCGTGCGGCCGTGTCGCCACCGGCGATGGCGTCCGCCCCGTCGACCTCACCGATCGCCGCGCGGATCCGGTCGACCGTGTCGCCTGCCGCATCCGAGTCAGGCGCGTCGGCGAGCGTCGTCTGGACGAGAGATCGTCCGTTGCGGGCCACCGGGTCGGCGACCGAGCTGACGCCCTCGACGGACTCGAGCCGGTCGGCCACCGCACCGGCCGCGGGAGTGTTGGCGATGACGAGCACCGGCGACCCCGACCCTGCGGGGAAGTGTCGCGCCAGCACCTCTTCACCCACGACCGACTCGGGTGTGGTGTAGAAGGCGTCCTTGTTCTGCAGACCCGTGGCGTTGAGCTGGAGGACACCGAGGGTGGCCACGGCGAGGACCACCGACGTGACGACCCACGTCCGTCGCGGCGCCCGCGCGATCCGCGCTCCGATGCGGGCCCACACGCCGTCGCGGGTGTGGTCGACGGAGCCGAAGGTCGGCCGCACCGGCCAGAAGATCCAGCGACCGAGGACGACGAGCAGTGCTGGGAGCAGGCTGAGCATCACGAGCAGGCCGACACCGATGCCGATCGCCGCGACGGGGCCGAGGCCCTTGGTCGAGCTCATCGTCGCGACGAGCAGGCAGAGCATGCCGGCGATGACGGTCGCTCCGGAGGCGACGATCGCGGGCCCGGCCCGGTGCAGCGCGAAGGCCATCGCCTCGTGCCGGTCCTCGTGCCGGCGCAGCTCCTCGCGATAACGCGCCACGAGGAGCAGCGCGTAGTCGGTCCCCGCCCCGAAGACGATGACCGTCAGGATCGCCGAGCTCTGTGCGTTGACGGTCAAGGTGTCGCTGTCGGCGAGGTAGTAGATCACCGCCTGCGCGACCATGAGCGCCGTCCCCGCGGAGATGAGCGGGATGAGCCAGAGGATCGGGCTCCGGTAGGTGATCAGCAGGATGAAGATGACGACGGCCATCGCGGCGTAGAGCAGCTTGCCGTCGATCCCCGAGAACGCCTCCGAGGAGTCCGCCCCGAAGCCGATCGGCCCCGTCACGTGCATCGACAGGCCGTCCGGCCGGTCGGCTGCGATGGCCCTGAGCTCGTCGGTGGTCTCCGGCAGGTTCTCCCAGCCGTCCTCGCCGATGTCCATCGGGACGATGACCTGGATCGCCTTGCCGTCCTCCGACGGGATGGGCCCGACCGCGTCCTTGCGGACGGGCTCCATGGCGTTGAACGCCGTGACGTGTCCTGCGACCGCGTGGAGGTCGGCCGCCGTGACACCGTCGGCACGTTCGTAGACGAGCACCGCGGGGGCCTCGTTGCGGCTCTGGAACGCCTCGAGCTCCTTCGCCACCTGCGTGGACTGAGCGTTCTCCGGCAGCCAGGACGCCGCGTCGTTGTTGAGCGCCCCCTGCAGCTTGCCCGCCGGTCCGAACGACACCGCGAGGACGACGAGCCAGAAGCCGACGACCAGCCACTTCGTCACGCGCGACGCCGGCAGCCAGGCGAGCCGCCCCACGTCGCCGATGCGTGTTTCTGTCATGGGTCTTGTGCCTTTCCCCCTGAACCGCGGCCGCCCAGTGCGGCCCCCCTCCGATCGACCGTAGGGACGGCGCTCGCGACCGTCACCCCCTTTGCGGGTGAATGGGGGCCGCCTCAGGGTGCTCTCAGGGCTGTCCCCCAGGCACCCCGGCCGTATGCCGCTGGGCTCGCTCCCAGCCACCCCCCACTCGAGTGGCCCCACCCTCCACACCCACCAGCTCGAGTGGCCCGGGTGTCCACGCCCAGGACCCTGTGGGGGACGGGGCCACTCGAGCTGGGGTGAGTCCTATCTGGGGATGGTGGGGCCACTCGAGGAGTGGAGGTGCCCTCCCTTCACTCGAGTGGCCCCACCCTCCACACCCACCAGCTCGAGTGGCCCGGGTGTCCACACCCAGGACCCTGTGGGGGACGGGGCCACTCGAGCTGGGGTGAGTCCTACCTGGGGATGGTGGGGCCACTCGAGTTTGGGCGGGAGGGGACGGGGGAGCGGAAGCGAGCCCAGCGGCATACGCTCACGGGGTGAAGTTCCTCAACGGACTGCAGCCCCAGCTCGACCTCACCTACGACGACGTCTTCATGGTGCCGAGCCGCTCCGCCGTGACGAGCCGGCTGGACGTGGACCTGGCGACGGTCGACGGCACGGGAACGACCATCCCGATCGTCGTCGCCAACATGACCGCGATCGCCGGGCGCCGGATGGCCGAGACCGTGGCACGCCGCGGGGGCATCGCCGTCATCCCGCAGGACATTCCCGTCGACGTCGTCAGCGACGTCATCAACTGGGTCAAGGGCCGTCACCTCGTCCACGACACCGCCATCACCCTCGACCCGCACATGACCTCCGGCGAGGCACTCGTCCTGTTGCACAAGCGCGCCCACGGCGCTGCCGTCGTCGTTGAGGGCAAGCGTCCGGTCGGCATCGTGACGGAGAAGGACCTCACCGGCGTCGACCGGTTCACGCAGGTGCAGGCAGTGATGTTCCGGGAGATGGTCGTCCTGCCGGAGGACGTCGACGCGCGGGCGGCGTTCGAGCGGTTGACTGCGGAGCGCCGGCGGGTCGCGCCGGTCGTCGCGGCGGACGGCACCCTCGTCGGCATCCTCACCAAGGAGGGCGCAGTGCGGTCGGGGCTCTACACCCCGGCGCTGGACGACTCGGGCCGCCTCCGCGTGGCCGCCGCCATCGGCATCAACGGCGACGTCGCGGCGAAGGCCGCGCAGATCATCGAGGCGGGAGCCGACGTCCTCGTCATCGACACGGCGCACGGCCACCAGGACAAGATGATCGACGCCCTCCAGAAGGTGCGCGCCGTCGACCCGCAGGTTCCCGTCGTTGCGGGCAACGTCGTCTCCGCCGAAGGGACGCGCGAGCTCATCGCGGCCGGCGCCGACATCGTCAAGGTCGGCGTCGGTCCCGGTGCGATGTGCACGACCCGGATGCGCACGGCCGTGGGTCGGCCCCAGTTCTCTGCCGTCCTCGAGTGCGCCACTGCCGCAAGGGAGCTGGGCAAGCACGTCTGGGCCGACGGCGGCGTGCGGCACCCGCGCGACGTCGCCCTGGCGCTCGCGGCCGGTGCGTCGAACGTCATGATCGGCTCGTGGTTCGCCGGGACCCTCGAGTCTCCGGGTGACCTCTACACGGACAACGACGGCCGGTCCTACAAGGAGTCGTTCGGGATGGCCTCGTCCCGGGCCGTGCTCAACCGGACGGCCGGCGACTCGGCCTACGACCGGGCGCGCAAGGCGCTCTTCGAGGAGGGCATCAGCTCGGCCCGGATGTACATCGACCCGGCCCGCCCGAGCGTCGAGGACGTCCTCGACGAGATCATCGCCGGGCTCCGGTCGTCGTGCACCTACGCGGGGGCACGCACGCTGGAGGAGTTCCACGAGCGCGCCGTCGTCGGGCTGCAGAGCACGGCGGGATTCGCCGAGGGGAGGCCTCTGCACACCTCCTGGTAGGAGCTGGGGGAACGGCGACCGAGGTGACCTGCATCAGAGGCGTATGACCGAGTTGATCCACCCAGCCCTCGCCCGACTCGACCGCGCCAGCAGCGACCTCGTCGAGTGTGGCGCCCTGACAGCCCAGCTCACCGATGCCGAGGGGCGGCTCGAGTCGGCGGAGACGCTGTGTCAGCGCCTGGTCCGCCGTCTCGCCGACGAGGAGCAGGACGTCGACCGGCTCGAGGGCGTGTCGGTGCGCCGCCTCATCACGGCGGCCCGCGGCACCCGTGAGGCGGACCTGGACCGGGAGCGGGCGGAGGTCGACACCGCCGCGTCGAGGCTGGCCCGGGCGGAGGTGGAGCGGGACGCCGTGCGCAGCGAGGTGGAGGAGCTGCGGGGGCGCCTGCACCTGCTGGAGGACGCCGAGGCGTCCTACGAGCTGGCTCTCGCCGATGTCGTGGCGGCGGCCGACGTCTCGCGCTTGACCGGGATCGACCCGACGGCGGGCCCGGGGCCCACCATCGACCCGCAGCTCGTGGTGCGGGCGGCCAACCTGCTCGCCCGACGCCGCGAGCGTCGTGAGGTGGCCCAGGCTGTGCTGGCCGGCCACGCCGCCGTGCGAGTCCTGCACGACGCGTTGTCGGCGCTGCGCAGCGCGAGCAGCTGGTCGACGTGGGACACCCTCGCCGGCGGTGGCCTCATCAGCTCAGCGGTGAAGCACCAGCGGATGGACGAGGCACGCGCTCGCATCGAGCGGGCCGGTCCGGCGCTCGCCACCTTCAGCCGGGAGCTCGACGACCTCGGGCTGCCCGGCATCGTCCTGCCCTCGACCGACGGCCTCACGCGCGGCGTGGACATCTTCTTCGACAACATCTTCACCGATGTCGCCGTCGGTCGCCGGATCAGTGCCTCGCTCCGCTCCGTGGAGCAGGTGCTGGGTCACGTGGCCGAGGTCGTTCGCGAGCTCGAGGGTCGGCAGCGCGACCTAGCCCAGCACGGCCCCCTGGACTGAGGGGGCGCGCGGGCCGGGCTCGCTGTCTCAGGCCGGAGGCGTGCGGTCCGTGCTGAGCAGGGCCTGGTGCTCGGTGCGTTCGAGGTAGCGCCGGATCGTGTCCCGGCTCCGGGTGAGGCAGGCGATCCTGGCCTCCAGCGGGCCGAGCTCCGCGGCAAGCTGCTCCGCGACCTGGGCCGGACAGGTCGGCTCGTCGCGGGCCGCGGCGTCCTCCGCGTCGAGGAGGACCTTGACCAGACGGGTCGGGATGCCCGCCTGGACGAGTCCCGCGATGCGGCGGACTCGCTCGATGTGCTCGTCGGTGTAGGTCCGGTAGCCGTTGGCGGCGCGGTCCGGGGTGAGGAGCCCCTGCTGCTCGTAGTAACGGATCAACCGGGGCGCGACCTGCGCCTGAGCGGCGACGTCACCGATCTTCATGACGGCCTCGTTTTGTGCTTGACATTGACATTAGTGTCAGATTTTACCGTCGAAACATGCCCTCCACCACCCTCGCACCTGCACAGCGCGAAACCCGTCTCCCGCTGCCGGCTCTCGTCGCCCTGGGCGCTGCGACCCTCGTCATGGTCACCGCCGAGATGCTCCCAACCGCCGTGCTCGTGCCCATGAGCGCCGGACTCGGCGTGGACGAGTCGCTGACGGGGCAGCTCGTGGCGAGCTGGGCCCTCACCGTCGTCGTCGCGAGCCTGCCCCTCACTCGGCTGACGCGGGCAGTCGACCGTCGCACGCTCATCCTCGTCGGCCTGGTCGGACTCGCTGCGTCCTCCTTGGCGACCGGCCTGGCACCGTCCTTCGGGGTGGCGCTCACGGCCCGCCTCTTCGGGGCCGCGGCCGTGGGGCTGCTGTGGGCTACCGCCAACGCGCACGTCGCCGACCTCGTCCCCGAAAGGCTCCTCGGCCGGGCCGTGTCCGTGGTGCTGATGGGCGCGACCCTCGGCCTGGTCGTCGGCACACCCGTGGTGCGAGTGGTCGCGGACGCCACGAGCTGGCGGGTGGCATTGGGGTTGGTCGCGGTCGCTGCTCTTGCCGTGGCGCTCGCCGTGCGGACCCTGGTCCCGCGCCGGCCCCGCGTGGCCCCGCCTCGGGCGACCGCTGCTCGCGCGGGTGTGGAGCCCCTGGTCCCCACGCTCCTCCTGACAGCGCTCGTCGGACTGCTCCTCGTCGGCTTCTACGGGACCTATACCTTCATCACCCGACTCGGAGAACCAGCGGCAGCGCTGCTCCCGGGAGGCATGGGCACCTTGCTCCTCGGCTTCGGCCTGGCCTCAGCGGCGGGGGTGGCCCTGGCCGGTCGGGCCGCGCGGCCCGGCGCTGCTCTCGTGGTCGCTTCAGGGGCCACTGCCGTGGGACTGCTCGGTCTGGTCACCGCGTCCCACGGGGTGCTCGGGCTGGTGACGCTCGTCGGCCTCGGGGTCGCCACGGGCGCCCTGC
>NZ_JAPFQL010000112.1 GCF_028446585.1 Intrasporangium calvum | reverse complement strand
CACGCCCGGGTCCGATACGTGGTGCTCGGTCAGATGGCCTTCGGCGGCAGGACACTGCGCGAGCGGTTGGTCTCGTGGGTCGCCTGCCACCTGCCGCTCCACTCACCCGTCGCGGTCGTGATCGTGAGGGCCACGTCGTAGTGGTTCACGTCCGTCACGTAGCGGTAGCCGTCACCGCCGTCCACGACGTGCTCAGTCCCCGTCTTGGTGACGGTTCCCCGCACCATGGCGGTCCCGGTCACTTCCCAGGTCTCGGGGTCGTGAAGAGCGATGGTGCCCTCCACCTGGCCGTTGCGGACCTGCAGCCGCTCGCCGGCGAAGACGGCAGGGTCCACGAGGTCGAGGGCGATCCCGAGCTCGGTCTCACGCTCGCCGTAGAAGCCGATGTAGCCGGCCCCGCCCTCGAGCTCGTAGCTGTCCGGAAGCCAGCCCTCCGAACGGTCCGCGACGGGCTGCCGGTTGAGGCGGAAGACCTCCATGTCGATGTCCCAGCCGGTGCAGGAGAGCGTGGCACTGGTGTCGCCGAGGGACAGCGTCACCGAGCCGGTGAGCGGGGTGCGCGTTCCCTCGGTCCGGGTGCGGCGGCCGTCGGGGTCGATGTCCCAGCCGGAGAGCGTCTCGGTCACCCCGCGGGTGACCTGCCCGTCGATGGTGAGGTCGCCGAGCTCGGCACCCGAGCTCGCGTCGGTCGCCGGGAAGGTCCCGAGGAGACGGTCCCCGACGAGGACGGCAGCGTCGCCGAACGCGAACGCCTCCAGGTCCCCGTCGAAGAGGACCGCCGTGAAGCTGCTGGGCGACTGGGTCGTGTCGTCGGCGGTCAGGAAGCCCCCCTCGCCGTCGCACCAGACGATGGTGCCGACGTCGGCGAAACGCTCGGGCATGGCCTGGGCCGGAGCGGCGAGAGTGACCGAGACAGCGGCCGCGAAGCCGGTCGCCGCGACGGTGGCTGCGAGTGATCTGCTGGTGCGCATGGTGGTGCCCTTCGCTGGATGGAGCCGGCCGATCGGCCGCTGGTACACCTGACGCTGCGAGTGGCCGGGGTGGTTTACCGGGGGGGCACCTCGACTGGGCGGGGCTGCCTCAGTAGCCGGCGCGGTCCAGTGCCTCGGCGGTCAGACGTCGTCCCATCTCGATCATCTCGGCGGCGCGGTGGAAGTCGAGGGTGCTGACGGCGTTGTAGGGGACCGTGACGAGGATGTCCGGCGGGTTGCTCGCGGTGCGATAGCGCGTGATCAGGGCGCTCATGGTCTCGAAGCTCATGTTGAGCAGGTCTACGGTGCCGATGTCGGGGGTGCCGAGGACCCACTCCTCGACGTCCTGCACATCGGGAAGGGGGTCGGTTGGGTCGACCGGTTCGTCCTTGCGGTGCCCGACGGCGAAGCGGCTCGCCAGCGCGCGGAGTCGCTCGGACTCCAGGACCTCGGCGGTGCTGCGTCGCAGGCGCGACGTCCACTCCTCGAAGGGCCGAGGCTCGGAGGTCTCCTTGACGGGCGTGGCGTGCCCGATCGGCGCTCGCTGGCCGGAGAGGCTCACGGCGACGGTGACGTCCGCGCTGACCGCTGTGGTCGGCTCGATCGGCAGGGGGTTGAGCAGTCCGCCGTCGACCAGGGTGCGGCCGTTGATGACGAAGGGGGTGATGACGCCGGGGATCGCGATGGAGGCCCGGATCGCGTGCACGACCGGGCCACGCTGGAACCAGACCTCGCGGCGCGCAGCCAGGTCGGTGGCGACCGCGGTGAACGGGATCGGCAGGTCCTCTATCGCGACGCCGCCGAGGATGTCCCCGACCTTGGCGATGATCCGCTCGGCCCGGATCGCCCCGCCGGGGGCGGACAGCGTGAAGTCGAGCAGACGGAACATCTCGCGCTGGGTCAACGACTGGGACCACTCGGTGTACTCGTCCAGTCGCCCTGCGGCGGCGACCCCGCCGACGAGCGCCCCCATGGAGGTGCCTGCGATGGCCACGACCTCGAACCCGCGCTCGCGGAGCACCTGGAGGGCGCCGATGTGGGCATAGCCGCGCGCTCCGCCCGAACCGAGGACCACCGCTGCCCGCATGCCATCAGCCATGAAATCGAGCCTAGCCGCGGCTCGGATCCCGCCTAGGGCAGCGTCCGGTCGAAGAGGTCCTTGAGGGCCGCGAAGTGCCGCTCCGTCGCCGCCTCGTCATAGACCGCGGTGTCGGCCATCGTGTAGCCGTGGGCAGCCCCCTCGTAGATCTCGTTGGTCGCGGCGAGGCCACTGACCCGAAGGGCCTCCTCGAGGCGGGCCACGGCCTCGGTGTCCATGCTCGGGTCGTGGTCGGCGTGGCCGAAGACGAACTCGGCGCGTGCCGCCGGGAGGGCCAGGTGCGGGCTGTCCGCGGCGTCGCTGGCGAGGCCGCCGCCGTGGAACCCGGCGCAGGCTGCGACGACGTCGGGGTGCGCGGCCGCCGCTCGCACGGCCAGCCGTGCGCCCATGCAGTAGCCGACGACGCCGATGGGGGTCCTGACGTCCTCCCGCGACGTCAACGCGGCGACGTAGGCGGCGATGTCCGCCACGGCCCGCTTGGTGGACAGGGACGAGATGCGGCGTGAGGCCACCGTGAAGAACTCCCGTCTCGCCTCCTCGGAGTCGAGTGGGCGGCCAGGCGTGGTCTCGGCGGCGGTCCCGTTGCGGTAGAACACGTTGGGCGCGAGGACGACGTAGCCCCAGGAGGCGATGCGGTCGGCCATCTCGAAGATCCGCGGGCGCAGACCGATCGCGTCCATGAAGAGCAGGACTCCGGGCAGCGAGGCGTCCGGGCCGGCACCTGGCGGCCGCGCGACGTAGGCCTCGGCCGTTCCGTCGGCGGCGGGCAGCTGAATGACCATGTGGGTCAGCCGAGGTAGCCCTCGACCGTCTTCGGGTCGCGGACGTGGGCCTCGTCGGGATTGGCGCCGAACTCCCGCTTGGCACGCCGCTGGCGGAGCAGGTCCCAGCACTGGTCGAGCTCCACCTCGATCGTGCCCAGCCGGGCGCGTTCGTCCTCCGCCGAGATCGTCCCCTGCTGGAGCGCCTCACGCAGCCGGTGCTCCTCGTCGATGAGTGACGTGATCCGGTGCTGGATGTTCAGGTCGTCAGCCATTCGCCCAGCCTGCCACGCCGTCACGTCCTCACGGTGGCGATCACGGCCCCGGACGTGGTCCGGACCTCGATGGAGCGGATCTGCTCGGGCCGCAGCGCGGTCGCCCCGGTGACCCGCGCATATCCCGAGCGGGTCCCCAGCCAGGAGCCTGCTGGCGATTCCCGACCCGCCGCGTCGATGACGTAGACGACGATCTCCTCACCCACCGGCATGTCGGAGCAGGCGAGGTCGAGCTGCGTGCCCCAGCCCCGGGTGATGAGATCGACGCCGACCGTGGCGGTCGAGCCGGCCACCGCCGTCGCGGTGTAGTGCTCCGACGGGGGTGGTGGGTCGAGGAGGGCCGGGCCCCACGCGGCACCGGCGGCGAAGACTCCTGCCGCCGCCACACCCGCTGCAGCGCCCAACCAGCCACGCCGGCGGCGCCGTCGCCGCCGGCCCTCGGCCAGCAGGTCGGCGAGGCCCACGGCGTCGGACCCGGCCACGCGCTCCGGGGACGTCGGGCGGGAGGCGAGCCCAGCAGCATACGGCTGCTCGGTGGGCGGGTCGACCAGCGAGAGGAGCCGGGGGAGCCCGGACACCTGGCCGAGCTCCGCCTGGCACGCGGCACAGGTGCGCAGGTGCTCGGTGAACGCCCGATGATCCTCGTCGGAGAGCCCTCCGAGGACGTAGCCGCCCAACAGCAGGTGCAGCTCGTCGCGCTCGCTCGTCATCTCGTCACCCCCATCTCGTCCAGGACGACGCGCAGGCTGCGCACGGCGTAGTAGGCGCGGGACTTCACGGTGCCCTCCGGCACACCCACCCGCGCGGCGGTCTCGGCCACCGAGAGCCTTTCGTAGTAGAGACACGTGACGACCTCGCGGTGCGCCGGCTGCAGCCGCGCGAGCGCCTCCTCGACGAGCACCTGGTCGAGCGCCCGGTCGATGGCCGACTCGGCCTCGGGAAGGTCGTGCAACCGCGCCTGCTGGGGGCGCCGCGTCGAGGCGCGATGCTGGTCGACGATGAGGTGCCGCGCCGTGGTGATGAGGTAGGCGCGCAGGCTGTCGGCGTCAGGAGCCTGCCGCCACACCCGCAGGATCGTCTCCTGCACGATGTCCTCCACCCGGTCGGCGTCACTCGTCGCACGCCACACGACCCGGCGGAGCATCGGGCCGTGCTCGCGATAGATCGCCTCGACGGCGTCATCGTCGAGTGGCATCTGACCAACCTCCCTCGGCACTCCTGCCCCCGGAGACGCCACTCCGGTCGCCTGGGTTCATCGAACTTCGGCGCCCGGTGCGGCGTCCTCGGGTGCATGACCCGTCGCTCGCTCCCCATCATCCTCGCGGGGCCGAGCCGCGCGGTCACGACGAAGGTGTCGTCCCCCGACGGCGGGGTCTGCTGACGGCCGTATGCCGCTGGGCTCGCTCCCGTACCTGCTCCGGGCTCAGCGCAGGGCGAGGAGGCCGATCTTGCCGATGACGGCGTTGGCCGCGACGTCCGGCCGACGCCGCACCGACTGCCAGGCCGCGCGCATCCCGTCGTTGTAGTCGATGTCGTCCAGGGCCACCAGCGCTCCGGGGGCGGCGGCTCGAGCCACCTGCGCGACGTAGCGCTCCGTCGCCGGACCCTGGTGGTTGCCGTCGATGAAGGCGTAGTCCCATTCGGCGCTGGCCAGCGTCGGGCCCAGCGTGTCGGCGAACCGCCCGACGACCACCCGGGCGTTGTCGATCCCGGCCCGCTCCCAGGTGCGCTCTGCGTATCGGGCCAGAGCGGGGTAGACCTCGAGGGAGGTGACCGCCCCGGTGCCCTGGATCGCGGCCGCCTGGTAGGCCGCGGAGATCCCGACGCAGGTGCCGAGCTCGATGGCCTGTCGGGGCTGCCACGCGCTGACGACGTGGTGCAGGAGGCGAGCGCCGGACGGCGGCTGGGAGGCACGGGCGCAGATCCAGGCGAGCGACTGCGTCGACTCCTCCGCCCAGGGCACGAGCTCGGCACTGCGCAGCAGGTCGTGGCGTGCTGCCTCGATCCGCTTCAGGGCCTCGCGTGGCTGCCCCAGGACGCGGTCGGCGGCGATGGACTCGAGCGCCTGCGCGAGGCGCTCGGCCCGGGGGTCCGCCTGCTGGCGCAGCCGCTCTGCCTGCTGCGCTGCCGATGACCGGATCCGGGGCAGCAGCAGGCGTGCCTTGAGCTCGACCCGCGCGAAGAGCAGCGACGGTTGCCATGGCCTGGCACTTCTGTCCACGGAGCACCTCTTTCGACAGCCACGATAGGTGAGGACCGGCGGATGCGCGCGCTGGGAGGGTGTGGATTGCGGGGCCACTCGAGCGGCGGGGTGGCAGAGTCGGTGCATGACGAGCGAGCGGCTGGACCCGCACCCGGTCACGGGGCAGCTCTTCCCGTCACCGGTGCCGCCGGGAACGGGTTGGCCAGGCGACCCGGCCACCGCCGAGACACCCGTGGCGACCACGGCGGCACAGGTGCGCCGACTCGCCGGCACCGCGCCGAGCGTGGCCGAGGTGGACGCCCGGGTGTCGGTGTGCCGGGCCTGTCCGCGCCTCGTCGCCTGGCGCGAGGAGGTGGCCACCACCGGCCGGCGCGCCTCCTTCGTCGAGCAGCCCTACTGGGGGCGGCCCGGCCCTTCCTTCGGCGACCCGGAGGCGCCGGTCCTCATCGTGGGCCTGGCCCCGGCCGCCAACGGCACGAACCGCACCGGCCGGATGTTCACCGGAGACCGTTCCGGGGACTGGCTCTATGCGGCGCTCTTCCGGGCCGGCCATGCCTCCCAACCAACGTCGGTCGCCGCAGGGGACGGATTGTCACTCAAGGGGATTCGGATCGTTGCGGCCGTCCGGTGCGCGCCACCGGCCAACCGGCCCACGACGGAGGAGAAGGCCACCTGCTCGGGCTGGCTCGACCGCGACCTGGAGCTCACCGCGGCGGCGCCGACGGGGTTGCGGGCCATGCTGGCGCTGGGGTCGATCGGCTGGGATGCGGCGCTCGGAGCGGCGCGACGGCTCGGCTGGCAGGTGCCGCGGCCCAAGCCCCGGTTCGGCCACGGCGCCGAGACCATGCTGACCCGGCCTGACGGGTCCATCGTCCGGCTGCTCGGCAGCTACCACGTGAGTCAGCAGAACACCTTCACCGGCAAGCTCACCGAGACCATGCTCGACGAGGTCATCGCCCGGCTGTGATATTGCCGAATGGGAAATATTGCCCATTGGGCAATGATGTGTGATGCTGTCAGCATGACCGAGACAGGACTGCGCGAGGCCAAGCGCCGGGCCACCGCCCACGCCTTGGCCGAGGCTGCGTTCGACCTGGCCGTCGAGCGTGGCGTCGACGGCTTCACCATCGACGACGTCGCCGCCCGGGCCGGCTACTCCCGTCGCACCTTCGCCAACCACTTCTCCTGCAAGGAGGAGGCGATCACCGGGCTCGCGGTCGAGCGGCTCAGGGAAGGGCTCGAGACCATGCCGGAGGTGCCCGAGGACACCCCCCTCCTCGACTGGCTCATGGCCCTCGCCCGCCACCAGCTCTCCGGAGGGATGTTGCCGCTCCTCCAGCAGCTGCGGCACCTGGCGGTTGATCACCATGGCCTCGAGCCCTACCTCGCCGACGTCCAGCTGCAGATCCGCCGCACCGCCCAGGACGCGGTCTCCGCGCGGGCCGGGTCGAACGTCTCACGCCTGTCCAGCCACATCCTCGTCGGCGCTGCGTACGGCGCCCTCATGGCGGTGCTCGACGGCCGGGTTCCCATCCGTCACCCCGGCGACACGAGCGAAGGCCTCACCGTCGACGAGTTCCTGACGACCGTCTTCACCCATCTCCGTCGCGGGTTCTGACCAGCCCGCCACATCCCCCCACCTCGCGCGGCCGACCAGCCGCCATGCCGGCCTACCCGAAAGGCTTCCCCATGTCCCTGCTCCTCTACCGGCTCGGTAGGACCGCCTACCGCCGCCCGTGGGCCTTCGTCGCCGTCTGGTTCCTCGTCCTCGGCGCGGTCGTCGGACTCGCCCTCGCCAACGGCGGCGGCAAGATCTCCTCCAGCGTCACCATCGACGGCACGCAGAGCCAGGACGTCACCGACCGGCTCCGTGCCGAGCTCCCGGACGCCGCCGGGGGACAGGGCACGCTCGTCTTCACCGTGCCGCAAGGAGACCGGCTCGACTCCGGCGAGCGGGCCGAGGGCATCGCGGACGCGGCCACGTCCATCGCCGGCCTCGGCACCGTCGCCGACCGCAGCGCCCGCCCCGACACGGACCCGGCCGCAACCCCAAGGGCACCTGACGACGCCAGCGAGCCCAGCGGCATACGCCCGCTGGTGGTCGACGGCACGCCCGTCCCCGGCGTCCTCGTGTCGCAGGACGGCTCCGTCGCCATGCTGCAGATCCAGTTCACCGAGCAGGTCCAGGACCTTCCCGACGGAACCGTGGAGGAGGTCACCGCGCTCGCAGAGGACGCCACGGCCGGGACCGGTGTGGACGTCCTCACCACCGAGTCGCTCAAGCCGATCCACGCCCCGGTCGGCGGCCACGAGGCGATCGGTCTCGGCGTCGCAGCGCTCGTCCTGCTCATCACTCTCGGATCGCTCCGCGCCGCAGGCCTCCCGCTCCTCACCGCCCTGACCGGCGTCGGCATCGGCCTCGGCGGCGCCTTCGCGCTGTCGCAGTCGATCACCATGACGACGGCCACCCCGGTCCTCGCGCTCATGGTGGGGCTCGCCGTCGGCATCGACTATGCGCTGTTCATCGTCAACCGCCAGCGCCGGTTCATCCTCACCCAGGGTCTCCCCGCCGAGGAGGCGGCCGCCCGCTCGGTCGGCACCGCAGGCAGTGCCGTCCTCTTCGCCGGGGTCACCGTGGTCATCGCGCTGACCGGGCTCAGCCTCATCGGGATCACCTTCCTGACGACCATGGCCCTCGTCGCGGCCGCCACCGTCGTCCTCGCGGTCCTCGTCGCCCTGACGCTGCTCCCCGCGCTGCTCGGACTCGCCGGCGAGCGGATCGCCAGCGCCAAGGCCCGGGCCAGGGGTGCGACGCTCACCGTGGAGGAGCACCGCCACCTCGCGCACCGCTGGTCCGGCGCGGTCGTCCGCCATCGCTGGCTCGCCATCGTCGGCGTCGTCGCCGTCCTCGGCCTGGCCGCCGTCCCCGTCAGCGACATCTCCCTCGGGATGCCCAACGGCTCCACCGCCAACCTCGACACCGACGAGCGACAGGCCTATGACGCGATCACCCGAGGTTTCGGGGAGGGCTACAACGCACCGCTCGTCGTCGTGGCCACCCCCGAGGCCGGCAGCCGGCTCGCGCAGCAGGACGTCGCCCGCATCAGCACCACGCTGGAGGACACCCCGGACGTCAAGGCCGTGAGTCTCATGGGTGCGGACCCCGACGGCGGCACCGCAATCTTCACCGTCATCCCCGAGGAAGGCCCCGACGCGGTCTCCACCTCGGACCTCGTCGACACGCTGCGCGCCAACGGGCCGACGTTGACCGCGCCCGAAGGAGTCACCCTCGGCGTGACCGGCCTGACGGCAGTCAACATCGACATCTCCGAGAAGCTCGCCGACGTCATGCCTCTCTACATCGCGATCGTCGTCGCCCTCTCGCTGGTCGTCCTCCTGCTGGTCTTCCGCTCCGTCGTCATCCCGCTCAAGGCGACGCTCGGCTTCCTGCTCAGCATCGGCGCCACCTTCGGCGTCGTCACCGCGGTGTTCCAGTGGGGCTGGCTCAAGGACCTCTTCGGCTTCGACACGACCGGCCCGATCCTCAGCTTCCTGCCGATCATGGTCACCGGCATCCTCTACGGCCTGGCCATGGACTACGAGATGTTCCTGGTCAGCTCGATGCGCGAGGCGCACGTCCACGGCCACCGCGGCCGGGACGCGATCGTCCACGGCTTCGACCAGGCCAGTCGCGTCGTCGTGGCCGCGGCGATCATCATGGTCTCCGTCTTCGCGGGCTTCATCTTCAGCGAGGACCCGATGATCAAGCAGTTCGGCCTCGCGCTCGCCGTCGGCATCCTCGTCGACGCCTTCCTCGTCCGCATGACCCTCGTGCCTGCCGTCATGTCGGTGCTCGGCGAGACCGCCTGGTGGCTGCCGCGCCGGCTCGCCGCCGTGCTGCCCAACCGCGACGTCGAGGGCGACCAGCTCAAGCGTCACCTGCGCCGGCAGCCGGAGCAGGAGAAGCGGCCACTCCGCGCCCTGCCCGCGCACCGCCCGCGGCACGAGGCACCACTGGTGGCGGCCGGTCCGGCCGCCACCCCCAACGGCAATGGCCACCACCGCGAAGGAGCTCTGTCGATGGCCTTCCAGATCCCACCCTCCCGCAAGGGCCTGCCC
>NZ_JAPFQL010000111.1 GCF_028446585.1 Intrasporangium calvum | reverse complement strand
GATACGCGGTGACGACCTCTCGGTCGACCGAGCAACAGGGTCAGTCTCGCGGCAGTGCAGGGGGGAGCTCGGCGGGGTCGGCCGTGGGCCAGGCCTCGGGATCACTCCCCAGCCGCACCAGCTCCGCCACCTGCTCGCCGCACCAGACGGAGACCTCACGCCGGCCCTCGAGGACCTCGTCGGCGAACTGCGCCCAGTCGACCCACCCGACGTCGGCCACCTCGGCCGGGTGGGGCGACGGGTCGCCGTCGACCCGCCCCACGAGGACCGGGCAGAGCTCCCACTCCACGACCCCGTCCAGCTCGGCGCGGTAGGCAAACCGGGGCAGCACGACCCGCAGGTCGGTCACCGCGAGACCGAGCTCGGTGGCCACCCGCCGACGCACGGCATCACCGAGGCGCTCGCCCGGTCCGGGGTGCCCGCACGCGGAGTTGGTCCAGACGCTCGGAAAGGTGGCCTTGTCGTGCGCGCGCTGGGTGAGCAGCAGCTCGCCACGCTCGTTGAACACGTAGGCCGAGAAGGCGAGATGAAGGGGCGTCTGCGCGTGATGAACGCTGGCCTTGGGGGCGGTGCCGATGGCCTGCCCGTCCGGGGACAGGAGGACGACGAGCTCCTCGGTCACGGCACCGGTCTCGCGAGCTCGTTCACGGCGACCCTGAAGGCTGCCGGGAGCGCTGCGGCCGCCGGCACGAGGAGCCGGCGACCGAGGGCCGGCCGGGTGACCTGGACGAGGCTGCGGGTCATCAGGGCGTAGCGCCGGGTGGCCGCGCGCCAGGACCGCTCGTAGGAGTGCGGGTCGGCAGCCCCGATGGCCGCGACGGCGGCGCGGGCGTGGGCCAGCCCCAAGGAGATTCCCTCGCCCGTGAGGGCGTCGACATAACCACTGGCATCGCCCGCTAGCAGGACCCGGCCGGCCACCCGCCGGCTGGTGCGCTGGTGCAGCGGCCCGGCACCGCGCAGCGACGTCACGACGGACGCTGCTCCCAGCCGGTCATGCAGCTCGGGGAAGCCGGCCAGCGGGTCCGGGTCGACGGGGCGTTGGTGACTCAGGACGGCCACCCCGACGAGGTCATCGGCCACAGGGGTGACGTAGGCCTCGGCCTGCGGGCCCCAGTGCACCTCGACGTGGTCGCTCCACGGACGGGCCGCGTAGTGCTGGCGCAGGCCGTAGCGCTTCTCGGACTTCCCCGTGGCCCGGTCCAGGCCGAGGTATCGGCGGGTCGGCGAGTGCAGACCGTCGGCCGCGACCACCCATGGCGCGGTGAGCGTCGGCCCCGGTGCTCCCGCGGCCTCGGTGCGGACCGTGGCTCTCTGATCGTCCTGGGTCAGACCCGCTGCCCCGAACGGGAGCACCCGGATGCCCGCGGCAGCGACCGCGTCGAGGAGCGCGCCGTGCAGGACGGTGCGGCGGATGCCACGCCCCGGCCCAGCAGCGAACTCTGCCTCGGCGGCTCGGCCTCCGGCCAGGTAACGGATGCCGCGCAGGGTGTGCCCCGGCGGGTCGACCCCGAGGTCGATGAGCGCTTGCAGACCACCCGGCATGAGTCCCTCGCCGCAGGCCTTGTCGATGACACCGGTCCGCGGCTCCAGGACCACCGCGGCCAGGCCCGCGCGGGTCGCATAGAGCGCCGTCGCCAGGCCGACCGGCCCGCCCCCGACGACGATGAGGTCCACTGGGTCGGTCATGACGGCATCGCCAGCTCCTGCAGGGCGTCGTTCTCGACGCGGATCCGACGCGTGAGCAACGCTGCGTTGGCGACGGTGAAGACGATGGCAGTGACCCAGGCGCTGTGGACGAGGGGAAGTGCGAGGCCCTCGGCGACGACGGCCACGTAGTTGGGGTGCGGGAGGAACCGATACGGTCCGCGCCGCACGAGCGGCAGGCCCGGCACCACGATGACGCGGGTGTTCCACTGCGTGCCGAGCGTCGCGATGCACCACCAGCGCAGGGCCTGCGCGGCGACGACCAGCGCGAGCATGCTCCAGCCGAGAGCCGGGACGAAGGGTCGGTCCGCGAGCCACACCTCGGCGACCGCTCCGGCGAGGAGACCCGTGTGCAGCACGACCATCGCCGGGTAGTGCCCCTGCCCCCGCTCCACGCCCCCGCGCGAGAACGCCCACGCAGCATGTCGTTTCGACACGACGAGCTCCGCGACCCGCTCGAGACCCACGAGCAGCACGAGGCCGGTGAAGAGCCAGAGGGAGAGGTCGGTCATCGCCACGGCCTCAGTCTGCGGCGCGCAGGAGCACGAGCTCGAGGCAGAAGCCGGGACCCATCGCGAGAAGCACGCCCCACGAACCGGGCTCGGGCGTGTGGTCGCGGAGCGTGTCGGCGAGGACGTGCAGGACCGAGGCCGAGCTGAGGTTGCCGATCCGGTCGAGGGAGCGCCACGTCACCCCAAGGGCCTCGCGCTCGACCTCCAGCGCCTCCTGCATCGCGTCGAGCACCTTGGGGCCGCCGGGGTGCGCGACCCACCACCCGATGTCGGAACGGTCGAGGTCGTGGTCCGCGAGGAAGCGGTCGACATCGCCTCGGACGTTGGCGCGGACGAGGTCCGGGACCTCGGCGCCGAGGACGATCCGCAGGCCGGTCGCCCCGACGTCCCAGCCCATGGCGCGCTCCGTGTCGGCATAGAGGCGACTGCGTGTCGCCACGACCCGCGGCTGGTCGGCAGCACCCGCGTGCTCCGCGGCACGGCCCTCGCCGACCAGCACGACGGCGGCCGCCCCGTCGCCGAACAGCCCGCTGGCGACGAGGTTGGCCACGGATGAGTCGTCCCGTTGCACGGTGAGGCTGCACAGCTCGACGGAGAGCAGGACGGCCACGTCGTGCGGATGGCCCAGGAGGTAGTCGTGAACCCGTGCGATACCCGCCGCCCCGGCCACGCAACCGAGGCCCACGAGCGGCAGCCGCTTGATGTCCTCGCGCAGACCGATCGCACCGGCGATGCGGGCCTCGAGCGAGGGCACGGCGAGGCCGGTGATCGTCGTGGACACGATGAGGTCGACATCGCCCGGGTGGAGCCCGGCAGCGGCGAGCGCCTTCGTCACGGCGGTGCCACCGAGGTCGGTGGCCACCCGGATGAACTCGTCGTTTGCCTCGCCGAAGTCGGCGAGCTGCCAGTAGCGCTCCAACGGAAGCGCCAGATGGCGCTGGCTGACGCCGGCGTTGGCATGCAACCGCTCGAGCAGGGCGCGGTCCGAGCCGGTCGAGCCGAGCACGTCGGCGAAGGCGGCGGTGATCTCGGCCTGCGCATACGGGTGCTCCGGCAGGACGCCCTGGACGGCCGCGAGGTGGCTCACGCGGTCAGCCTAAGCGCAGATCCTGGGATCTCCTCCTCCCTCGCTCCGTCGGACGCGCCCTCCCCTACGCTCGAGGCGTGTCGATCACTGGCGTGGCCCGCGGTCTGGCACTAGCCTCCCATCCGGGTCCGACCGTGGCCGTCACGTCCTTCACCGCGCTGCTGGCCGCCTCGGCTGGGCACACCCCGGCAAGGGCCGTCCTCGTGACGGCGGCCGTGTTCACCGGCCAGCTCTCCATCGGCTGGTCCAACGACCTCGTCGACGCCGCCCGCGACCGGGCTGTCGCCCGCTCCGACAAGCCCCTCGTGCAGGGCGTCCTTCCGGACGGTGCCCTCCGCGCCGCGACGGTCGTCGCCCTGGTGGCCTGTGTGGCGCTCTCCCTGGCGTGCGGGCTCGCATCGGCGGCCGTCCACCTGCTGCTCGGCGTCGCGTCCGGCTGGGCCTACAACCTCTACTTCAAGCGGACCGCACTCTCGCCCCTGCCCTACGCGGTCGCCTTCGCGGCGCTCCCGGCGGTCGTGACACTGGCCCTGCCCGCCCCCGCGTGGCCTCCCGCCTGGGTGATGGCCACCGGTGCGCTCCTCGGCACCGGCGCCCACCTGCTCAACACGCTGCCTGACCTCGCGGCCGATGAGGCGACCGGCGTCCGCGGGCTCCCCCACCGCCTCGGGGCCGAGGCCGTGCGGCTCCTCGCGCCGGCGGTGTTGCTCGCCGGTTCGGTGGTGGCGGGATTCGGCCGGGGGCTCGACGCGGTGGGTGGTGCGTTGCTGGCCATCTGTGTGGCGCTCGCGGTCGTGGCCGTGCGGGCCCGCGGCAAGGTGCCGTTCCTCGCCGCCATCGGCATCGCCCTCGCCAACGTCGTCAGCCTGGTCCTCGCCCAGCCCCGTTGAGCGGCGGGGCGGGAGGGCGCGGACGTCGCTTCCGTGGGGTGTCAGCCCAGCGGCATACGATCGACCGGTGAGCGCCAAGGCAGCGGTGATCGAGGTCCCCGGCCCGCACGGCACGGTCCGCGAGGTGCGGATCTCGAGCCCGGACCGGGTGCTCTGGCCCGCGGCGGGGATGGCAGACGGCCAACCCGTGACCAAGCTCGACCTCGCCAGATACATTCTGGCGGTGGGCGATCCGCTGCTTCAGGCCCTCGGCGACCGACCGGTCACGCTCCAGCGCTTCCCCGAGGGGATCGAGGGCGAGGAGTTCTTCAGCAAGAACCCACCCAAGGGCGTGCCGGAGTTCACCCGCACTGTCATGTGCACCTACCCGAGCGGTCGCAAGCACCTCCAGCTCGTCATCGACGAGGTCGCGAGCGCCATGTGGGCCGTGCAGATGAATGCCATCACCTTCCACCCGTGGCCGGTGCGCACGGCCAATGTCGACAACCCCGACGAGCTGCGGATCGACCTGGACCCGCAGCCCGGGCGCGCCTTCCGCGACGCCGTGCAGGCGGCCTTCGCGTTGCGCGAGGTGATGGCCGAGATCGGGCTGACGGCGTGGGCCAAGACGTCGGGCAACCGGGGCGTCCACGTCTACGCCCGCATCGCGCCGACGCACGAGTTCCTTGACGTGCGGCATGGTGTCATCGGCATCGCCCGTGAGCTGGAGCGCCGCCTCCCGGACCTCGTCACCACCTCGTGGTGGAAGGAGGAGCGGGGAGAGCGCGTCTTCGTCGACTTCAACCAGGCGTGCCGTGACCGGACCATCGCCTCCGCCTACTCACCCCGGCCCCTGCCCGGCGCACCGGTCTCCACGCCAGTCACCTGGGAGGAGCTGCGCGACACCGACCCCAGGGCGCTCACCGTCCGCACCGTCCCGGCGCTGATCGCCGAGCGTGGTGACGCGTGGGCAGGCACTGACGACGCCATCGGCGACGTTGCAGCAGCGATCGCCCTGTGGGACAAGGACGTCGAGCGCGGTCTCGGCGAGCTGAACTTCCCGCCCGACTACCCGAAGATGCCCGGCGAGCCCCCTCGGGTCCAACCGAGCAAGCGCCGGCAGGACAAGGCGGACGCCGACTACATGGCCCCCAAGGCCGACCGCGACGCCGAGCTGCGCGCGCTCTGGGGTCCGGTCGTGCCGCCCTACCCGCCGATGCTCGCCAAGGCGGTCAAGGGCTTCGCGGCGGTCAAGGGCGAGGTGGTCTACGAGCCGAAGTGGGACGGCTTCCGGTCGATCATCTTCCGCTCCGGCGACGAGGTCGAGATCGGCAGCCGCAACGAGAAGCCGATGACCCGCTACTTCCCCGAGATCGTCGAGGCCGTCAAGGCGAGCTTCCCCGAGCGGGCCGTCATCGACGGCGAGATCATCCTCATCGACCCGGCCGAGGGCAACCGCCTCGACTTCGAGCTGCTCCAGCAGCGGATCCATCCCGCAGCGTCGCGGGTCCGCAAGCTGTCGGCCGAGACGCCGGCGAGCTTCGTCGCCTTCGACCTGCTCGCCCTCGGCGACGAGGACCTCACGGGGCGGCCCTTCGCCGAGCGCCGGACCGCATTGGAGAAGGCACTGGCCGGCGCCGAGCCGCCGATCCACCTCACCGCGATGACGACCGACCGCGACGTCGCCGAGGTCTGGTTCGAGCAGTTCGAGGGAGCGGGCCTCGACGGCGTCATCGCCAAGCCGGTCGACGCCACCTACCAGCCGGACAAGCGGCTGATGTTCAAGATCAAGCACGAGCGCACCGCCGACTGCGTCGTGGCGGGCTACCGCACCCACAAGACCGACGCCAGGGCGATCGGGTCGCTGCTCCTGGGCCTCTATGACGACGAGGGCAGCCTCGCGAGCGTCGGAGTCATCGGCGCCCTGCCCATGGCGCGTCGGCGCGAGCTCTACGAAGAGCTCCAGCCGCTCGTCGCCGAGTGGGACGAGCACCCCTGGAACTGGGCCAGGCCCGAGGAGGGCGTTCGCACCCCGCGCAGCTCCGAGTTCTCCCGGTGGAACAACCAGAAGGACCTGTCCTTCACGCCGCTTCGCCCCGAGCGGGTCGTCGAGGTCCGCTACGACCACATGGAGGGCACCCGCTTCCGCCACACGGCCCAGTTCGTCCGGTGGCGGCCGGACCGCACCCCCGAGTCGTGCACCTTCGCGCAGCTCGAGGAGCCGGTCGGCTTCGACCTCGCCGACGTGCTTGCCGCCGGCCGCGACTGACCAGCTTCAGCCTGCTGCGACAGCGCGCCAGACGATGTCGTATGCCGCTGGGCTGGCGGCGGCGACCAGGCCGGGGGCCGCGATGTCGCGCGCTTCGTAGGGCTGGCCGTCCGTGCGGCCGACGACCCCGCCGGCCTCCCGGACGAGGAGCGCCCCGGGCACGTGGTCCCAGGGGCGGGTCGAGCCGTAGACGATGTAGTCGGTCTCCCCCTCGACGAGCTTGGGGTAGTCGATGCCGCACGACACCCAGGTCAAGGTGAGGGGCGTCAGCCCGCCGAATCCCTTGCCGATCCACGTGCGGCGCGAGGTGCGACCGGTGAGAGTGGCCTCGTCCGGGGCTGCACGATGCAGCCGCTCGCCGTTGCGGTAGGCACCGGCGCCCCGCTCTGCGACGTAGGCCAGACCGTGCTGCGGCTGCCAGATCCACGCTCGGACGCCCACTCCGTCGCGGACCTCGCTGACCATGACGGCGTGGTCCGGGGACCCGTGGACGAAGTTCTTCGTCCCGTCGACCGGGTCGACCGTGAAGGCGTGGTCGGCCCGGGCGTAGGCCTCGAGGAGGAGACCTTGAGCGGCGTGCGCCTCCTCTCCGAGGACCACCGCGTCGGGATAGGAGGCGTTCAGAGCGCGCGTGATGAGGACCTCGGCCTCGTGGTCGGCCACGGTGACGAGATCGCCCGGGTTCTTCTCGTGCACCTCGCCGCTCGCGAGGGCGCGGAACCGCGGGTTGATGACTTCCTCGGCGACGTCCTGGAGCAGTTTCAGCACGGCGTCGGTGTCCACGGCCCCAACCTAACTGCGCGCTGGTCGCGGGAGCGAGCCCAGCGGCATACGGCCCCTCCGGAAAGCGCAACCAAAAGGTGACGTTCTTACGCCCCTCAGGCCCCCACGACGTGGAATCTTCGCTCTGGCTCTGCCACCACCGCAAGGAAGAAGGGAAACGTGAAGAAACTCGCCACGGCCTCGCTCGTGGGTTCTGCCGTCGCCGCGCTGATCGCGACCGCCGGTGCACCCGCAGGCGCGGCCACGCCGTCCGTCGCGGGCGCTGCCCTCGGTGTGACGCCCACCGCGGCCGCCGCCACGACCGGCGGCGAACGCATCCCGGCCGCCCGTCCCGACAACCGGCCCGGCCCGCTGACGAAGACGTGGATCACCCAGCGCCAGGAGGCGATCTCGCTCGTCGCCCAGGGCAAGGCGAAGGCCAGCTCCGATGGCGTCGTCGAGCTCGCCGACGACAAGTTCGCCGAGGTCAGCACCGTGAAGACGGACAAGATCCTCACCATGCTCGCCGAGTTCGGTGACCTGAGCGTCGGCCGCTACGGCACGACGCCCGGCCCGCTGCACAACGAGATCGCCGAGCCGGACCGCACGGTCAACAACTCGAACTACTGGCAGTCGGACTTCAGCAAGGCGTACTACGAGAACTTCTTCAACGGCGCCGGCGAGTCGATGAAGAGCTACTACGAGGCCCTGTCCAACGGCCAGTACTCCGTCGTCAACACGGTCGAGGACTGGGTCAAGGTCCCCTACAACGCCTCGTACTACGGCGACAACGCCGTCGAGGACAACGGCGGCTCGTGGCGCTTCATCGAGGACACCGGCAACGCGTGGTGGGACGCCCAGATCGCCGCCGGCAAGACGCCGGCCGAGATCGACGCCTACCTGTCCGAGTTCGACGTGTGGGACCGCTACGACCACGACAACGACGGCGAGTTCGACGAGGCCGACGGCTACATCGACCACTTCCAGGCCGTGCACGCGGGCATGGGTGAGGACGCCGGCGGCGGCGCCCAGGGCGCCGACGCGATCTGGTCGCACCGCTGGTACGTCAACGGCAACGACTTCGGCGTCACGGGCCCGACCCTCGCCGACGGGGCGAACCTCATGGGTGGCGCCCGCATCGGCGAGTCGAAGTACTGGCTCGGCGACTACACGACGGAGCCCGAGAACGGCGGCCTCGGCGTCTTCGCGCACGAGTTCGGCCACGACCTCGGCCTGCCCGACTACTACGACACGGGCGGCGGCGAGAACTCGACGGCGTTCTGGACGCTGATGAGCTCCGGCTCGTGGCTCGGCCACGGCGCCGTCGACGGCAACGGCATCGGCACCCTGCCCGGCCTGATGGGTCCGGAGGAGAAGCTCTTCCTCGGCTGGCTCGACCACTCGACGGTCGACCTCGGCAGCAAGGGCACCTTCACGCTGAACCCGGCGCAGCTGCAGGTCGACGGCAAGGACCAGGCCGTCCGGGTCAACCTGCCGGCCAAGGACGCCACGGTGCACTACACGACGCCAAACGGCGGTCACGCGTGGTGGACCGGCAGCGCCGACGGCCTCAACGACACCCTGACCCGCGCCGTCCCGGCCGCCTCGCGCGTGACCATCACCGCCAAGGCCTGGTATGACATCGAGGCGGGCTACGACTACCTCTACGGCGAGTACTCCCTCGACGGCGGCGCCACCTGGAAGCGCACGGGCCGTCCGATCGACGGGTCGTCCTCCGGACGCTGGGCGGGCCTGCGCTACTCCTACACCGCGAACGGCGCGCCGTCGCTCTTCCGGTTCCGCTACCAGACGGACGGCGGGGTGCACCTGCCGGGCGCGTTCGTCGACGACATCACCATCAAGGCCGGCACGACCGTCGTCGACGACGTCGAGTCGGGCGTGGGTGACTGGACCGCGACGGGTGAGTGGCAGATCAGCACCGGAACCGTCGGTGGCACCTTCGAGCAGTACTACCTCGTCGAGAACCGGGAGTACGTCGGCTACGACGTCGGCCTCGCGCACGGTCCCTACCAGTTCAGCAAGGGCCTGACCGCTCCGGACTGGGTGGAGTTCTTCACGTTCCAGAACGGCATGCTCGTCTGGTACGTCGACGACTCCTACGAGGACAACAACGTCTCCGCGCACGCGGGCGGCGGTGCCGCGATGGTCGTCGACGCACGGCCGACGCCGTTCACCTACCCGGACGGCACCCGCCCGAGCAACCGGCGCCAGCCGTTCGACGCGACCTTCGGGCTCGAGTCGACGGAGGCGACGTGCCTGCACAAGGAGGTCAGCGTCGGCCACGGCCCGTCGGCCACGGTCGAGTCGCTCGCCG
>NZ_JAPFQL010000110.1 GCF_028446585.1 Intrasporangium calvum | reverse complement strand
GCGACCCCCGAAAACGACTCGCCACTTTCGAACAGGTGTTCGAGAATGGTGGTAGAGTGGTCGAAACCGGGAGGAAGGGGTCGCGGCGTTTGGAGGCGCGGCCCGCGAGGGTGTCAGGGGTGTCAGGGGTGACGATGGTGCGGGCCGAGGAGCTGATCGAGGCGCAGGGTCTCGTCGCGGCGCTCGAGCTGGCCACGCAGGTCGTGGCCCGGCTGGCCTCGGACTTCCCGACCTGGTCGCTCCCTGAGTCGGACGTGTCGGCCGGGGTGGCCGGGGCGCAGCAGCTCGCGGCGTTGAGCCAGACGTTGACGGCGGTGCTGGCCAGGGAGGCCCACTCGCGCTCGCTCGGTTCGGGTGACGGGCTGTCGCGGATCGACTGGCTCAAGGCGCAGGCGCCCGCGCTCGACGGTGGCGGGGGTGGCGCGTCGGCGCCCGCGCTGGCGTTGGTCGGGGCGGCGATGACCGAGCCGCGCTGGGCGGCCCTGTCCGAGAAGGTGACCTCCGGGCGGGTGTCGGTGGCGCAGGCGGCGGTGGTGCTGCGCCTGCACCAGGACGTGGCCCGGATCGCCGACCCGGAGCACCTGGACGGGATCATCACCGCGATCGTGGAGAACATCGAGCACCTGAGCGTCAAGCAGCTGGGCCGGGTCGCCGCGCAGGCGCGGGCCGCGCTCAAGCCGCCGGCCGAGCTGGACCGGGAGGATGAGGGCCGCCGGCTCGGGCGGGCGTTGAGCAAGGTCGGCACGGTGGCCGGGTTCACCGAGTACCTGTTGCGCCTGGACCCGGAGGGCGCCGCCATCCTCGACGCCGCGATCGACCCGCTGGCCCGGCCCCGCCCCGAGCTGGCCTGGACCGGTGAGACGAGCACCGACCCGCGCACCGCCGCGACCAGAAGGGCCGACGCGCTGCTCGAGCTGGTCGGCCGCGCGGTCGCCGCCCCGCACGGGGTGACCCGCACCCCGCGCACCCGGCTCGTGGTCACCATGACCCTCGAGGCGCTGCTCGAGCAGGTCCGCGGCGCCGGGCTGGCCGACAACGACGCCGTCCTCTCGCCCGGCACGGCGCGTCGGCTGGCCTGCGAGGCCCAGATCATCCCGACCGTCCTCGGCGGGCCCTCGCAGGTCCTCGACCAAGGCTTCACCGAACGCTACTTCACCGCGGCGCAACGCCTCGCCCTCGCGCGACGGGATCAGGGCTGTTCGTTCCCCGGCTGCACCATCCCGCCGCAGTGGTGCGACGCCCACCACGTGCAGCACTGGTCCCGAGGCGGACCCACCGACCTGGCCAACGGCGCCCTGCTCTGCGGACGCCACCACACCATCGTCCACCAACGCGACCTGACCGCAGACGTGCGCCCCGACGGCGTCACCTGGCTCACCACAGCCGGGCACCCCATCACCATCGGACCCCGCGCACCCCAACTCCCCTGGACCGGCCCCCACGCCGACGACCTCCCCGTGGGCGCATGACGAGGCTGTGCGAGCGGAGGCGTCGGGCCAACCCGGGGTCATCTCCCACGCCCCGGGTGGGAATGGCCCGGATCGTGGAACCGCCTCAACCGATCATAATCGGGCGTTATACATTGCATTACATGACGGTCACCGAGGTCCCCAGCCACGCGCGGGAGGCGACGCTCCCTGCGGAAGCCAGCCCAGCGGCATACGGCAGCGCTGAGCGTGAGCCCGCCCGGCGCCTGAGCCAGCTCGACGCGCTCGAGGCGGAGTCCATCCAGGTCATCCGCGAGATCGCCGCCGAGCTCGAGCGGCCCGCGCTGCTCTTCAGCGGCGGCAAGGACTCGGTCGTCATGCTCCACCTCGCCGTCAAGGCGTTCTGGCCGGCGCCGATCCCGTTCCCTGTCCTCCACGTCGACACGGGCCACAACTTCCCCGAGGTCCTCGCCTATCGCGACGAGACCGTCGAGCGGCTCGGGCTGCGCCTCGAGGTGGCCAGCGTGCAGGACTACATCGACGACGGGCGGCTCCGCGAGCGCGCCGACGGCACCCGCAACCCGCTCCAGACGATCCCGCTGCTCGACGCGATCAACGAGCACCGCTTCGACGGCGTTTTCGGCGGCGGCCGGCGCGACGAGGAGAAGGCGCGCGCCAAGGAGCGCATCGTCTCCCTGCGCGACGAGTTCGGGCAGTGGGACCCCAAGAACCAGCGCCCCGAGCTGTGGAACCTCTACAACCCGCGCCACCGCCCCGGCGAGCACGTGCGGGTCTTCCCGATCAGCAACTGGACCGAGCTCGACGTCTGGCGTTACATCGAGCGCGAGGACATCCCGCTCGCGCCGCTCTACTACGCCCACGAGCGCGAAGTCTTCCAGCGCGACGGCATGTGGCTCGCCGTCGGTCCCGTGTCCCAGCCGCGTGATGGCGAGGTCGTCGAGCGGCGCCTCGTGCGCTACCGGACCGTCGGCGACATGTCGTGCACCGGCGCCGTCGAGTCGCCTGCCGCGACCAACGCCGAGATCGTCGCCGAGGTCGCCGCGTCCACGCTCACCGAGCGCGGCGCGACGCGCGCCGACGACCGCATCAGCGAAGCCGCCATGGAGGACCGCAAGAAGGAGGGGTACTTCTGATGAGCACCACCACCACGCCGTATGCCGCTGGGCTCGGCGAGCGCGGCCTGTTGCGTCTCGCGACGGCCGGGTCCGTCGACGACGGGAAGTCGACCCTCGTCGGCCGGCTGCTCCACGACACGAAGTCCGTCCTGTCCGACCAACTGGCCGCTGTCGAGCGGGTCTCCCGGGATCGGGGCCTCACGGCGGCCGACCTGGCGCTGCTGACCGACGGCCTGCGCGCCGAGCGGGAGCAGGGGATCACCATCGACGTGGCCTACCGCTACTTCGCCACCGCCACCCGCTCGTTCGTCCTCGCCGACTGCCCCGGGCACGTGCAGTACACCCGCAACACCGTGACCGGGTCGTCGACCGCTGACGTGCTGGTCCTGCTGGTGGATGCGCGGAAGGGCGTGCTCGAGCAGACCCGCCGGCACCTGGCCGTCGCCGCACTGCTGCGGGTGCCGCACGTCGTCGTGGCCGTGAACAAGATCGACCTCGTCGACTTTGCCCAGGACGTGTTCGAGCGCGTGGAGGCGTCGGTTGCAGCGGTGGCGCGCGAGCTCGGGGTGGCCGAGGCGCGGGCGATCCCGGTCTGCGCGGTGGACGGGGACAACATCGTCGACCGGTCCGCTCGGACGCCCTGGTACTCCGGTCCTGCCCTGCTCGAGCTGCTCGAGTCGCTGCCGCCGTCCGAGGACGTCGAGGCCGAGTCCTTCCGGATGCCGGTGCAGCTCGTGATCCGGCCGCAAGGTGCCGCCGTGTCGGAGGAGCACCGCGAGTACCGCGGCTATGCAGGGGCCGTCGCCGCTGGTGTCGTGCGCGTCGGCGACCCCGTCGTGGCGCTGCCCTCGGGCCAGCAGTCCACGGTCGTCGGGATCGACCTCGGGTCCTCGTCGCTGCCGGAGGCGTTTGCGCCGCAGTCGGTGACGCTGCGACTGGCCGACGAGATCGACATCTCGCGCGGCGACGTGCTGGCCGCTGCTGAAGGCGCCCCCACGCCCACCCAGGACATCGAAGCCGTCGTCTGCTGGCTCGGCGACGCTGACCTGCGGCCCGGCCAGCGGCTGCTGCTCAAGCACGGCGCCCGGACCGTGCAGGCGTTCGTCCGCACGCTCGACGGCGTGCTCGACCTCGACGACCTGCACGCGGTGCCGGCGGAGTCCTTGTCGCTCAACGACATCGGTCGGGTGACCCTGCGGCTCGCCTCGCCGGTGCCGGTGGAGGACTACGCGGTGTCGCGGCGCGGTGGGTCGTTCCTGCTCATCGACAGCCACGACGGTCGGACGCTGGCCGCCGGCATGGTCGGCGCCACGCTCCCGTCAGCCCCGCCCGCTCCGATCGCGCCCGAGGGCGACGAGGACTTCGACATCTGACCCACCCCGTCCCATCCAACTCGAGTGGCCCCGGTGTCCACATCTTCGGGACCCGCCCGTCCGGACTCACTCGAGTGGCCCCGGTGTCCACACCTCGGGGCCCGCCCGTCCGGACTCACTCGAGTGGCCCCGGTGTCCACACCTCGGGGCCCTTGGTGAGCAACTGCGCCAAGCGCTCATCGGAGGTCCGAAGCGCCCGGTCGAGCAGCGGGGCCATGAGCCGCGCGAGCACTCGCTCCCGACGGGATTCCGGTGCCGCCAGTCGGAGGTGCAGGCTCGTGCCGTCGACCGTGGGGCGCAGCTCCGTGGTCTGGATGAACCGGATGGGCCCCAGGGGAGTGGGGACGGTGTTGCGAATGGTGACGTAGTCGTAGGGGCGCCAGTCGAGCACCTCCTCCACGCTGGCCCCCTTTCCGTGAATGCAGTGGTTCGTGGCGCCCACGCCCCGTCGGTTGCCCGGTGCCGTGACCTCGACCGCCGTCACTCCCGCCTGCCACTGCAGCCGACGCCCAGGAGAGGTCGCGTACTCCCAGACAACCTGCGGTGACGCGGTCGACGTCATGTCCCTGCGGTAGAACGCGTCGGACTCGTCCACGAAGACCCGCGTCCGTGCGGTCTCCTCACTCCAGCGCCGCTCCAGGTCATGCACCCAGACGTCCACCGTGCCGATGTGCTCGTACGTCTCGCTGCTCGCCTGCATGCCGAGCGCTGCCACATCGACATCCATCGCATCCACGCACGCCTGGCTGAACAGGGCGTAGGCCTCGATGCCCGTCGCCGCGACCACGTCGTTCTTGAGCAGGCGGTGCACGAGGATGACGTCCGCCCCGACCAGCTCCTCCCGGCCAGCCACCCGCTGGCGTATGAGCGCCCCGTGATGGACCACGAACTTGAGGTTGAGATCGGGGATGAGCACGCAGGCGTTGCACCGGCACGACGTCGACTGCTGGACGTCACGCCGTCGACGCCGGAAGTCGAAGTAGCAGCGCTCGATGGTGTCGAGGAGCAGCGAACCGTCGATCTCTTCGGTGATCGCGAAGGTGAACGCGGCATCGCCCTCGAGCTTGGCCAGCTCGAAGCCCGGACTCAGCGAGGCCACGATGGTGCCCAGGAGGTCTGCCAAGATGTCCTGCGCGTGGTCGAGCTCGACCCCGGCGAGGTAGCCGGTGTATCCCGAGATGTCGCCGATCAGCAGGCATGCGCGCTCGGTCTGCATTGCCTGCGGCCTCCCAGTGGTGAGTACGTCATGCCAGTATCACCCCCGCCGCCGATAAATGCGTTGCATCCTGGCAATCGCTCTGGCTTACTCGATGTGAGAGTTCTCAGCCAACAACTCTCAAGGAGAAATTCATCATGCAGATCGATTCGAGGATCCCGACGCCCGTCGGGTCGGACGCCAGCGGCGCCCTCGCTTCGATCGTCAGCGCGCGAATCGCCTTGACTCCCTGATGGTTTCAGGCCCGCGCAACGACGATCACCAGCGTTGACGCTTCTGGGGCCTACACCGTCCTTCTCATCAAATCGGCACGACTGTGACACATCGGCCCAATACGCCGTCGACGTATCAGTCCCCGTCATGCCGCCGTCATATGAGCAGCACGAACCACCCCGCAGATTCGTGAAACAGGGAGATTGAAATGTTCGAACACTTCGCAGAATTCGAGATACAAGAACGCATGCGTCAGGCGCACCGCGAGGCCGAGCAGTTCCGTCGGCAGTCCGCGCCTCGCGAGCCCCGCGTCCGCCGGTCGTGGTGGCCCCGCCGCCGCGAGTCCCGGGTCCAGGCCCCCTCGATCCAGCTTCCGGCCGCACCGCGTCGCGTCGCTCCGGCCGAGTGAGCAGCCCGCTCGCCCCAACGATCCTGCCGCACTGACCCCTCGAGGGCCAGTGCGGCAGGGCGTATCTCAACCGACTTGCCTCGCGTCTGCGCAATGGGGAATGAGTCATTCAGGTCACATAGGTGACGCGCCGGGCATATCGTCGAAGGACCCAGATGCGTGGCGCCGGGGAGGCCGCGATGAAGGAGTGGAAGTACGACGAGTTCGAGGTTCTCCTCGAACGCAGTGGGGACGGCTACAGCGCCCGAGTCGTCGACTCACCCACCGGGCCATCCCCCGCCATGCCCTTCCGGACCTGGGACCGACGCCAGACGGCTCGGAGTCTCGAGTCGACCACCACGGGACCCGGGGACGCCGGGTGAGGAGTCGCCATGTTCACGTCTGTCATCGTCCTGCCAGCCACCCTGACGCCGGACCTCGCGCTGAAGCGGCTCGCCGCGCTCCCGGATGACGCGGCAACGGTGGTCCGTCGCGAGGAGGGCGGGCAGACCTACGTCTACGACTTCACAGTGGGCAGCCTCCGCGCGAACCTGCGGGGCAACTCGGCGCCGACCCTCACGCTCGCCCTCAACCTGCACGAGTGGCAGGCCAGCAGGTCAGTCGACCTGCACACCACGTCCGCCGCCGACGCCGAACGCGCGACCGCACGCGGGCGCACCGTCGTCCTTGACGGGGACGACATCGTGGGCGTCCTCGTACCCCCGCCGAGCGACCGGGGCGGCAGCCGCAGCGCCGGCCTGCCGATGGCGCCACCGCCACCCGCTCCCGCGCCACCGCCACCCGCTCCCGCGCCACCCACGGATCGTGCGGTGGGCGGGGAAGCGAGCCCAGCGGCATACGACGCGTTGTTCCAGGCGTACCCCCGCGTGACGGCACCTGACGCCGTGAAGGCGGAGGAGCGCTTCGACGTGGAGGTCGGCTTCAGCGAGACGGGCGCACCGGGCGCAGTGCCCTTCACCGTGACGGCCGTGCGTGGTCGGGCGGACCTGCCGTTCACCGTGTCCGTGATGGGTCACGGGCTCGACTTCCCCGAGGGCGTCCGCCGAGAGCTGACGGTGCCGCGGTCCGCGCCCGAGACGGCCAAGGTCAGCTTCGCCGTGGTCGCGCAGCCCGTCGAGACCGACGTCGTCCGGGTGATCGAGGTGTCCTACGAGTGCGACGGCAACGTCGTCGGACGCGCCTGGCGCGAGGTCCACATCGGCGCGGTCGCCGCTCCAGCGCCCACCACCCCGCCGCTCGAGGGCGGCACGAGCCTCGCGCCGCCGGCGAACGCCCCCGCGCCGCACATCACCGTCGAGATCCGCAACCGGCAGGGCGACGCGCAGCTCGAGTGGCTGCTGCACACCCGCTACCCGGACATCCCGCTGCCCACCGAGCGCTTGACCACCGACCTCGGCAACGAGTCCGCCCGAGAGTTCGCGGTCCAGCTGATGAACCAGCTTCCCGCACAGATCGGTTCGCCGTTCCTGCGCAAGACCGTCACGGGGATCGGACGCGCGGTCACCGGTGCAGTGCCCCCCGAGTTCTGGTCGCTCTTCGCCCAGGTGTGGGAGCGCGCCAAGGCCGACGACGAGGTCCCGAGCATCCTCATCGTCACCAACGAGCCCTACGTGCCGTGGGAGCTCGCGTGGGTGGGGGAGGACATCCTCGACCCGGCAGACCTCCCTCCCGAGGAGCCAGGCGAAAGCGTCGGTATGCCGCTGGGTTGCCTTTGTCGCATAGGCCGCTGGGTGCCCCCCATCACCCGCACGCCACGCGGCGGCGACCGGCCAGCCACACCACCACCGACGCGGGCCTCGGCCGCGGCGCTCGCCGTCGTCATCGGCGACTACGCGTCCGACACCAACGTCCGGCCGCTGCCCGAGGCGATCGAGGAGGGCAAGGCGATCGCCATGGCCTACGGGGGGCTGCCGCTCAAGGCGACCGAGGCGGACTTCGACCGGCTGCTCAGCAACGAGCTCGAACGCAACGGCGCGCCCTTCGGACCGACGGCCGTGCACGTGGCGGCGCACGGTGAGGTCAGCCCGACGATGCAGCAGTACACCGGGATCATCCTGAGCGAGTCGCAGCGCCGGCTCGACCCGTTCATCGTCCAGGGGTCGTCGCTGACCCGGGAGACGAAGCCGTTCGTCTTCCTCAACGCCTGCCAGGTCGGCATGGCCGGGTCGGTGCTGAGCGACTACGGCGGGATGGCGGGCGCCTTCGTGGCGGAGGGCTGCAGCGGCTACGTCGCACCGCTGTGGAACGTCAACGACCTCGTCGCGCGACACTTCGCCGAGGAGTTCTATGCGACCGCCTTGAAGGGCGGGACCTCGGTGGCCGAGGCGGTGCGGGTCCTGCGCTCCCGGTACGCAACGGACTGGGACCAGCAGACCGCCACACCGCTGGCCTACGTGTTCTACGGGCACCCCGAGCTGACGTTCGAGACGTCGTGACGGGGCCCGGCCCCACCTGTTGGCCACTCGGATCGGAGGACGCATGGCAGAGCTGGACGGAAGCACGCGGCGGGTCGACCTCGGCAGAGGCGTCGTCATCACGGCGCCCGGACTGCGGGGGCGGGCCGCGCTCCAGGAGGGGGCGCTCGGCGGTCGGTCGGGCGAGCCGGAACGGACCACCGGGGCGTGGGACGACGCCTTGGGCCGGGCGGGGATGCGCCAGCTCGTCGCCGTCGAGGTGGAGGCGGCGGAGGCACCCGGTGGCGCCGGTGGCGCCGGTGGCGAGGTGCGCACCGGGGCAGGAGAGCCCGGCCTGGTGCTCGACGTGCCGGACCTGGGCCCGACCCGCGGGCAGGTGCTGCTCCTCGTCGACGAGGCCGGAGTGCCGAGCTGGCACTACCCGGAGCCGGCGGTTGGCGGGGCGGTCGACGATGCCTCACGGGGTGGAGCGGGGAACGTCCGCTTCGTCGTGCCTGCTGCCGTCGCGACGCCCCGGGTCGAGGAGGGCGCGGACGCACCGGTCGGCGACCGGTCCCTGATCACCCTGATCGGCAAGAAGATCCTGTCCGTCCTCGTCTACCCGATCCTCGACGACCTCGTCGGCGCGGCCGCCCGGGTCATCGCCGGGCGCTGGGAGAGCGCTCGCCGGCCGACCCGGCTGCGTGACTTCGGACCCGCGGTCTATGGCACGCCGGCCACGGGGGACGGGTTCGACACGGCGGGGCTGACGTCCGGGCGCGCGTTGCTCTTCGTGCACGGCACCTTCGCCACCAGCCACGGCTCGTTCGGCGCGCTGCCCCGGGCGACCATGGAGGCGCTCGCCACCCGCTATGGCGGGCGGGTCTTCGCCCTCGACCACCCCAGCCTGTCCGTCGACCCGACCCAGAACGCGCTCGAGCTCACTCGTCTGGTCCGCGCCATCGGCCCCGACGCGTCCGTGGACCTGGACGTGGTCTGCCACAGCAGGGGCGGGTTGGTGGCCCGGGCCCTCGCCGAGGTGGGCGCCCAGTCCGGCGGGCGGGTCACCGTCGGGCGCACCGTCTTCGTCGCCTCGCCCAACTCGGGCACCCCGCTCGCCGACGGCGAGCACATGGGCGCCTGGGTCGACCGGATGACGGCCCTGCTCAACCTCGTCCCACCCGGGCCGTGGACGGTCGTGACCGACGTCCTCGACGGCGTCCTCGAGGTCGTCAAGATCATCGGTCAGGGCGCCCTCGGTGGGCTGCCCGGCCTGGCGTCGATGCGTCCGGGCGGCGAGTTCCTCGGCGGGATCGCCACGGCAGCGCCGGACCCGAGCCGGCTCTATGCGATCGACGCCGACTTCGAGCCGACCGGATCGCTCGCCACGCTGTGGCAGTTCCCGGAGTCGGTGCTGGACAAGGTCTTCGGCGACCAGGCCAACGACGGCGTCGTGCCGTCCGACGGGGTGGGGTTTGTCGACGGGCCGCTGGGGTTCCGGGTCAGCGAGGACCAGTCGCTGCGCCTGAAGTCCGACGCCGGCACGTGGCACTGCTCCTTCTTCACCCAGCCGCGCGTCGCGGAGGCCCTGACGACCTGGCTCCCCGGCTGACCCGCTGCCCCCTTCGCGGTTTGAGGTAAACGCGCC
>NZ_JAPFQL010000011.1 GCF_028446585.1 Intrasporangium calvum | reverse complement strand
CACGTCGTCGGCGCGCCCCAGGGCGAACTGGGCCGCGGGACCGCCCTCGCATTTGCTGCCTACGGCATCTGGGGGCTCTTCCCGCTCTACTTCGACGCCCTCAAACCCGCCAGCGCGTGGGAGATCCTGGCGCACCGCATCCTCTGGACGCTGCTCTTCTGCGTCCTGCTCATCGTCGCCACGCGCGACGTCGACTGGATCCGTCCCGTGCTGCGGCGCCCTCGCCTCCTCGCCGGGATCACGGTGGCGGCCCTGCTCATCGCCGCCAACTGGGTGATCTACGTCGCGGTCGTCACCGCCGGCCACACGAGTGAGGCCGCGCTCGGCTACTTCCTCAACCCGCTCGTCACCGTGGCCCTCGGGGTCCTCGTGCTCGGCGAGCGACTCCGCGTGCTGCAGTGGATCGCCGTGGCCATCGGCCTCGGGGCGGGCGTCTATCTCGCGGTCGCGAGCGGTCGGGTGCCCTACGCAGCGCTCGCCCTGGCCATGTCCTTCGGCCTCTACAGCCTCACGAAGAAGAAGGTCGGCGGCTCCCTCCAGGCCGTCCACGGCCTGACCCTGGAGACGGTCATCCTCGCGCCCGCAGCAGTTGTCATCCTCCTCGTCGTGTCCAGCCGCACCGGCCTGGAGTTCGGCGACCACGGGGCCCTGCACACGTGGCTGCTCGTCGGCTCGGGTGTCGCCACCGCCGTCCCCTTGCTGTTCTTCGCCGCGGCCGCCCGGCGCATCCCGCTGGTCAGCATCGGCCTGATCCAGTTCATCACCCCGCTCATGCAGCTCCTGGTCGCCGTGCTGCTGCTCGACGAGCTGATGTCGAGGGAGCGGTGGATCGGTTTCGGCATCGTCTGGGTGGCACTTGCCGTGCTCAGTGTCGACTCCGTGCTCGCCCTGCGCCGGGGCCGCCGGGCCGCTGCCGCCATCCCCACCGACGACTACCCCCGCTGACCGTCCAAAGAGCCCTGTGTCGCGCCGTCGCGAACTGCTCTTTCGATGAGGCGCGTGACAAAGTGGGTCGGTGGCCGGCATCGAGCTGGGGACCCCCGCCGGGCGGCTCGTCATCGCGGCGGCGGTGCTCGGGTCGGGGATGGCGCTGCTCGACGGCACCGTCGTCAACGTGGCGCTGGTGCGGATCGGCGCCGAGCTCGACGCGAGCCTCGCTGACCTGCAGTGGATCACCAACGGCTACCTCCTCGCCCTGGCGTCGCTGATCCTGCTCGGTGGCTCGCTCGGCGACCGCTTCGGACGGCGCAAGGTCTTCGTCATCGGCGTCGTGTGGTTCGCGCTCGCCTCGTTGGCCTGTGGGCTGTCGCAGAGCGCCGGGCAGCTCATCGCCGCCCGGCTGCTGCAGGGCGTCGGCGGCGCGTTGCTGACGCCGGGCAGCCTCTCGATCATCCAGTCGGTCTTTCGCCCCGAGGACCGGGCCAAGGCCATCGGCGCCTGGTCCGGGCTGGGCGGGATCGCCGCTGCCACCGGTCCGTTCGTCGGCGGCTGGCTCGTCGAGTACGCCTCGTGGCGTTGGGCGTTCCTGCTCAACCTCCCCCTGGCCGCGGTCACGGTCTGGATCGCCCGCACCGCCGTGCCCGAGACCCGGGACCCGTCGGCGCCCCGACAGTTCGATGTCGCGGGCGCCGTCCTGGCCAGTCTGGCGCTGGCCCTGCTGACCTACGCCCTCATCCAGCTCGAGGCCCTCGGCGCCGCCACCGCGACGACGCTGGTCCTCCTTGCCGTCGCTGCTGCGGTCGGCTTCGCCGTGGTCGAGATTCGCAGCCGGCACCCGATGGTCCAGCCGTCCCTCTTCGCCTCGCGCCAGTTCACCGCCGCGAACCTCATGACCATGCTCGTCTACGCGGCGCTGGGAGCAGTCTTCTTCTTCCTCACCCTCCAGCTGCAGACGGTCCTCGGCTACGGCCCCCTCCTGGCCGGGCTCGCCACCCTGCCGGTGACGGTGCTCATGCTCTTTCTCGCTGCCCAGGGCGGCGAGATCGCCACAAGGATCGGCCCTCGCGTGCCGATGGCCGTCGGACCGCTCGTCTGTGCCGCAGGCGCCGCCCTGCTGACGGGCGTCGGGGCCGGCGACTCCTACTGGACCGCAGTCCTGCCCGGCATCAGCGTGTTCGGTCTGGGGCTGTGCATCCTCGTGGCGCCACTCACCGCCACCGTCCTGGCCGCCGCACCGGACCGCTGGGCCGGCATCGCGAGCGGGGTCAACAATGCGGTGGCCCGCGCAGGGAGCCTGCTGGCGGTCGCCGCACTCCCCGCGGCGGTCGGCCTGAGCGGCGCGGACTACCAGAGCGCGGTCGCGTTCGACACGGGCTACGGCAGGGCCATGTGGGTCTGCGCGGCCCTCCTGACCGGCGGAGGCGTCGTCTCGTGGCTGCTCATCCGCAACCCGAACCGGACCGACGAGACCCAGCCACGCACGGACGTCACGGAGCTCGACAAGCAAGCCCAGCGGCATACGGCACCGGTGGGCTGGTCCTGCGCAGGGTCTGAAGGATGCCCCGGCCAGCCCGCCGAGACGGAGTGAGGTTGGCCACCCTTTCATGCTGAGCCAGCCCAACGGCCTCATGTGGTCAGACCACCTGCCCGCGGGCGATAGCCTGCCTATGTGTCCACCAGCGTGTACCTCGCCTCATCGGAAGGGCTGTCGGGCAAGTCCGCCGTGGCCCTCGGCATCCTCGACCAGCTGAGCCGACGCGTCGAGCGCGTCGGGATCTTCCGGCCCATCGTGCGCTCCGAGAGCGCCGCGAGCGACCATGTGCTCGACCTGCTCCTCTCGCGGCTCGACACCGGCCTCACGGCGGAGGATGCCTCGGGCGTCGGCTACGAGGACGTCCACGCTGACCCGGAGCGGGCGATGGCCACCATCGTCGACCGGTTCCACGCTGTCGCCGAGCAGTTCGACGCCATGCTCGTCATCGGCTCCGACTACACCGACGTCACGTCGCCGACCGAGTTCTCCTACAACGCGAAGATCGCGGCCAACCTGGACTCCCCGATGGTGCTCGTCATCTCGAGCACGGGCCGGACCCCCGAGCAGGTCCGCGTCGCGGCGGAGATCGCCGCGGACGAGGCCCGGGCCAACCACGCCCACGTGCTCGCGGTGGTGTCCAACCGAGCCGTCCCCGACGCCGTGCCGGCCACCCGCAGCGCGCTCGCGGAAGCACTGGGTGACACAGCCACCTACGTCATCCCGAGCGCCCCGGTGCTCGAGTCCCCCACCGTGCGAGACCTCCTCGCTGCCGTGGACGGCAAGCACCTCTACGGCGACGACGACCTGCTCGACCGCGAGTCCCTCGGTCTCGTCGTGGCCGCCATGACCCTGCCCAACGTCCTCGACCGGATCTTCGAGGGTTGCGTGGCCGTCGCACCCGCCGACCGCGGCGACGTGCTCCTCGGCCTCCTGCTCGCCCACCGCTCCCAGACCCTGCCCACGCCCTCCGGCATCGTCCTCAACGGCGGCTTCGACCTGCCGGCCCCGATCACCACCCTGGTCGAGGGCCTCGAGGTCCACGTGCCGGTGATCAGCTGCGCCACCGGCACCATGCAGACGGCCGCGACGCTGTCCGCCGTGGTCCCCCGGATGACGCGCTCGGCGACCCGCAAGATCGAGACCGCGCTCAGCCTCTTCGACGAGCACGTGGACGGCGCAGAGCTGCTCGACCGGCTCAACCTCGTGCCCAGCCATGTCGTGACGCCGCTGATGTTCGAGCACCAGCTGCTCGACCGGGCGCGCGCCGCCGACAAGCACATCGTCCTGCCCGAGGGCGAGGAGGACCGGATCCTCCGCGCCGCCGACCAGCTCCTGCGCCGGCGGGTCGTCCGGCTCACCCTCCTCGGCGACCCCGGTGCGATCCGTCGTCGAGCCGCCCAGCTCGGTCTCGACATCGAGGGCGCCACGCTGCTCGACCCCCATGACGACGAGCTCCGCAGCCGCTTCGCCGAGGAGTACGCCACGCTGCGGGCGCACAAGGGCGTCACCGTGGAGCAGGCCCGCGACATCGTCGTCGACCCGAGCTACTTCGGCACGATGATGGTCCGCGACGGGCTGGCGGACGGGATGGTGTCCGGGGCCATCCACACCACGGCCCACACGATCCGTCCCGCCCTCGAGGTCGTCAAGACGACGCCTGACATCAAGACGGTCTCGTCCGTCTTCCTCATGTCCATGGCCGACCGGGTCCTCGTCTACGGCGACTGCGCCGTCATCCCCGACCCCACCGCCGAGCAGCTCGCCGACATCGCCATCTCCTCGGCCGCCACGGCGCAGCAGTTCGGGATCGAGCCGCGCATCGCGATGCTCTCCTACTCCACGGGTGGCTCCGGAACCGGCGCCGACGTCGACAAGGTCCGCACCGCCACCGAGCTGGTGCGGACACGGGCGCCGCAGCTGTCGGTGGAGGGCCCCATCCAGTACGACGCCGCGGTGGACGCCGCGGTGGCGGCCGCCAAGATCAAGGACAGCCCCGTGGCCGGGCGGGCCACGGTGTTCGTCTTCCCCGACCTCAACACCGGCAACAACACCTACAAGGCCGTGCAGCGGACCTCCGGCGCCGTGGCCATCGGCCCGGTGCTCCAGGGTCTCAACAAGCCGGTCAACGACCTCTCCCGAGGAGCCCTCGTGCGGGACATCGTCAACACCATCGCCATCACCGCGATCCAGGCCGAGGGTCTCTCGTGAGCCGCCTCGTCCTCGTCGTCAACGCCGGGTCGTCGTCGTTGAAGTACGACCTCATCGACGTCGACGCGGGTGAGTCGCTGGCCAGCGGCATCGTCGAGCGCATCGGCGAGGCGACGTCCCGCGCGAAGCACTCGGTCGGGGGCGCGCACCACCGCACAGAGGGCGAGTGCGCGGACCACGGCGCGGCGTTCGACCTGCTCCTCGGCGCGTTCCACCAGCACGGGCCCGATCTCGCCGGCCTCGAGCTGACCGCTGTCGGCCACCGGGTCGTCCACGGCGGTGCACAGTTCAGTGCGCCGACGTTGATCGACGACGAGGTCGAGGCGACGATCGAGCGGCTCGTCCCGCTGGCTCCGCTGCACAACCCCGCCAACCTGGAGGGAATCCGGGTGGCCCGCGCCCACTTCCCCGCCGTGCCTCAGGTCGCCGTCTTCGACACGGCCTTCCACCAGACGCTGCCGCCTCACGCCTACACCTATGCGGTGAGCCGCCAGTGGCGGGACGAGCACCGGGTGCGCCGCTACGGCTTCCACGGCACGTCCCACGCCTACGTGTCCCGGCGCGCGGCGGAGCTGCTCGAGCTGCCGGTCGAAACGGCCAACGTCATCGTGCTCCACCTCGGCAACGGCGCCAGCGCGACTGCGGTCGCCGGCGGCCGGAGCGTCGACACGTCGATGGGCCTCTCGCCGCTCGAGGGCCTCGTCATGGGCACCCGTCCGGGCGATCTCGACCCGTCGCTGCCGGCCCACCTGGCGCGGGCGGGCGTGTCCCTGGAGGAGTACGACCGGGCGCTCAACAAGGAGAGCGGCCTCAAGGGCCTGACCGGGAGCAACGACTTCCGTGAGCTCGAGGAGCAGGTCGTGGCCGGGGACGGTGACGCCCGGCTGGCCTTCGACGTCGTGGCCCACCGCCTGCGCAAGTACATCGGGGCGTATGCCGCTGTGCTGGGTCGCGTCGATGCCGTGGCCTTCACTGCCGGCGTGGGTGAGCACAGCCCGATGCTGCGCCGGGCCTGCCTGGACGGCCTGGACGACCTGCTCGGCATCGAGGTCGACGCTGCAGCCAACGACGCAGCGATGTCCGGGGAACACCGCATCTCCACGGCGTCGAGCCGCGTCGCCGTCCTCGTCATCCCCACCGAGGAGGAGCTCGAGATCGCTCGCGAGGCTGCGGGGGTCGCTGCTGGAGCATGATGGTCAGCATGAGCGAGGACAACGGCACGGAGTTCCGGACCGAGCACGACTCGATGGGAGAGGTGCAGGTTCCCGCGGATGCCCTCTACGGGGCGCAGACGGCGCGGGCGATCGACAACTTCCCGATCAGCGGCCAACCCGTCCCCGCCGGCGTGGTTCACGCCCTGGCCCGGCTCAAGGCGGCCGCGGCCGAGGTCAACGCCGAGCTGGGTGTGCTCGATGCCGACCGGGCGCAGGCAATCGCGGCGGCGGCCCGGGAGGTCGCCGAAGGGCGGCACGACGCCCACTTCCCGATCGACGTCTTCCAGACCGGGTCCGGCACGTCGACCAACATGAACGTCAACGAGGTCGTGGCGCGGCTGGCGAGCACCGGGCCGATGGCGACCGGGGTCGACGTCCACCCGAACGACCACGTCAACTACGGGCAGTCGAGCAACGACACCTTCCCGTCAGCCCTGCGCATCGCGGCGACGATCGCTGCCCGCGACGACCTCGTGCCCGCGCTCACGCACCTCGCCGCAGCGCTCGGTCGCAAGGAGGCGGAGTTCGCGGACGTCGTCAAGGCGGGCCGCACCCACCTCATGGACGCGGTGCCCGTGACCCTGGGCCAGGAGTTCGGCGGTTATCGACGCCAGATCGAGCTGGGCGCCGCCCGCGTCGATCATGCGGCGGAGGCGACGGCGGAGCTGCCGCTGGGCGGCACCGCGGCTGGGACCGGCCTCAACGCCGCGCCCGGTTTCGCCCGGGCGGTCATCGAGCGGGTGTCGGCGACGACGGGACAGGTGTTCCGCGAGGCCGACAACCACTTCGAGGCCCAGTCCGCGCAGGACGCGGTGGTGGAGCTGTCCGGTGCGCTCAAGGTCGTCGCGGTCAGTCTGACCAAGATCTGCAACGACCTGCGATGGATGTCGTCGGGTCCCCGCACCGGCTTGGGCGAGATCCACCTGCCGGACCTCCAGCCGGGCTCGAGCATCATGCCGGGCAAGGTCAACCCGGTCATCCCCGAGGCGACGCTGATGGCCTGCGCGCAGGTCATCGGCAACGACGTGGCGATCACCACGGCCGGTGCCGCCGGGAACTTCGAGCTGAACGTCATGTTGCCCGTCCTCGCCAAGAACGTCCTCGAGTCGATCGGGCTGCTCGCGGCCACGAGCCGCCTGCTCGCCGACCGCTGCGTCGACGGCATCACCGCCGATGTCGAGCATGCCCGGACCCTCGCCGAGAGCTCACCGTCGATCGTCACGCCGCTCAACCGCTACATCGGCTACGAGGCGGCTGCCGCTGTGGTGAAGCGGGCGGTCAAGGAGCGCAAGACGATTCGCGAGGTCGTCATCGAGGACGGGCACGTTCGTGACGGCCCGCTCACCGAGACCCAGCTCGACGAGGCCCTCGACGTCCTGGCGATGACCAGGCCCCCTTCGGACTGACCTTCCGGTCCAAAGGGCAGCACACCCCCAGCCCCCTCAATCGAAAGAGCAGTTCGCGACGTGTCGCGAACTGCTCTTTCGATGGGTGGGGTGTCGCGAACTGCTCTTTCGATGCGGGCTCTTTCGATGCGGGCTCTTTCGATGGTCAGGGGCCGAGGACGCGCTCGAGATACGGGTTGCTGAAGAGCCGACCGGGATCGACCGCGTCGCGCACGGCCAGGAAGTCGTCGAAGCGCGGGTAGGCCTCGCGGAAGAAGGCAGCGCCGCGCGAGTGCAGCTTGCCCCAGTGAGGCCGGCCGCCGTGGTCGATCGCGATGGCCTCGAAGGCGTCGAAGTAGGCACCCCTGGCCTGTCGGTGGTAGCGGTGCACCGCCACGTAACAGCTCTCGCGCTCGTAGGCGGTCGAGAGCCACACGTCGTCCGGAGCGGCGACGCGGCACTCGACGGGGAACGAGATGAGCTCGTCATGGCTGTCCACCCACGACTTGAGGTCCCGGAGCACGGCGACGAGAGCGTGCCGGGGGAAGGCCCACTCGGCCTCCATGAAGCGCACGTCCCGCTCGGTGATGAAGACGCGATGGGAGGCGTCGACGTACTCGCGGGCGGTCAGGGCGCGCGCTGCCACCGCGCTCACCGGCTTGGTCGCGCGAGGCACCTTGGTGACGAGTCGGTTGAGCAGCTCGTAGGCGCGGTTGCTCAACAGCTCGTCGTCCACGTAGGCGCGCCACCGGGGCAGCGGCCGTGCCGAGCTGCCGGGCTCGACCCGGTTGTTGCGCTTGGTGAGCGCCCGCTCGGTGTGCGGATACCAGTAGAACTCGAAGTGGTCGTTGCGTGCGACCTCGTCGTCGAATGCCTCCAGCACCCCGGCGAGCGGCTCGGGCCGCTCGACCGCGTGCAGCAGGAACGCGGGGACGACCGCCAGGGTCACCTCGGTGATGACGCCGAGCGCTCCGAGGCCGAGGCGAGCAGCCTGGAAGAGCTCCGGCTCGCGTCGCGGTGAGCAGTCGACCACCGACCCGTCGGCGAGGACGATGCGCAGGCCGCGCACCCCACCCGCGAGGCCGGTGAGACGCAGCCCCGTGCCGTGGGTCCCGGTGCCCAGGGCTCCGGCGATCGACTGCCGGTCGACATCACCGAGGTTGGGCAGCGCCAGACCGAGCTGGGCGAGCTCGTCGTTGAGCACGTGCAGGGGTGTGCCTGCACGCACGGTCGCCTCGCCCCGGGTCGAGTCGATCGTCGTGACCCCCGTCAGGCCGCCGAGCCGCAGCTGGACCCCGTCCGTGACGGCAGCTCCCGTGAAGGAGTGCCCGGCCCCGATGGCCTTGACCCGCAGACCGCGGTCGCCGGCGCGGACGATCTCCTCGGCGACCTCCTCCTCGGACCGAGGGGTGGCGATGCGGGCCAGCCGGCTCGACTCCGTGCCAGCCCAGTTGGACCACTCGATGCTCCGGACGATCTCCCGCTTGGTCTCAGCCAAAGCACTGCCCTTCTCCCCGGTAGGTCGCAGCATGACCGACGACCTCGTCTCCCTCGACGAGCACCAGCTGCGTGAATCGCTCAGCGAGCTCGCCCGCCTTGGCGTGGCGGAACCAGATCCGATCACCGAGGCCGACCCGCGCCGCAGCCGATCCGCGCAGGGGCGTCTGGACCTCTCCCGTGCCCTCGGTGCGCAGCAGCCGCAGCTCGTGCTCGGGTAGCGGAGTGGGCACGCGCGACCAGCCGGCCGGGCCCGACGCCACGTAGCCACCCGAGTAGACCGTGACGATGTCCTCTGCCGGGCGGCGCACGACAGGGCACGCGAAGAAGGCGGCAGGAGTCAGCTCCAGACCGTCGTAGCCGTCGAACAGGGTCGGGGCATAGAGGCCGGAACCGGCCGCCAGCTCGGTGAGGGTCGGGTCCAGCCCGGTCACGTGCAGGCTGCCCGTGCCCCCGCCGTTGACGAACTCGAGGTCGGCGAGCTGTCGAACCGCATCGGTGACGGCCGCCCGCCGTTCGCTCAACTGGGCGGCGGAGCGGGACTTCACGCGGCGGACGAGCGGCGACGAGTCGGGCAGACCCGCGATCTGTGCGTCATAGAACATCAGTCCCGCCACCACCAGGCCATGCTCGTGCGCCCGACGGACGACGGACTCGACCTGCTCGGGCTCCCGGAGTGGCGAGCGTCGCACGCCGAGGTGCGCTGGACCGATCCGCAGCGAGGCGTCGACGTCGACGGCCACCCGCAGCCCGCTGTCCGCTCCCACTCCGCCGGCGATGAGGTCGACGATCTCGACGCTGTCGACCATGACGCAGACGGCCGCGCGGAGCGAGGAGTCCGAGGCCAGCTCGCGCAGGGCGGGCAGGTCGACGCTCGGGTAGGCGACGAGGATGTCGCGGCTGCCTTCGCCGGCCCACCAGATGGCCTCGCGCACCGAGTAGCACATGAGGCCGGCGAAGCCGTCGGTCGCCAGGGCCCGCTCGATCATCGGGCGACTGCGCAGTGACTTCGTGGCCACGCGGACCGGCTTGCCGTGGGCGCGCCCGACCAGGGTCGCGGCGTTGTGGTCGAACGCGGTGAGGTCGACGACCGCCAGCGGAGCCGGCAGGTGTCGCGTCGCGTGGGACAGGCGGTCGGCCACCGCGAGGGACGGGCGACGGCTCATGACCGCACCCTACCGAGAGTCAGCCCACGCGCTCCACGACAGACAGGGCGAGTGTCTGGAGCGCCGCCTTGGCGGGACGGTCGGGCAGGGGGTCGAGGAGACGCTGCGCCTCCCGGGCCACGCCGTAGGTCTCCTCCCGAGCCGCCTCGAGAGCAGGGTGCTGTCGCAGCAGCCCGAGCGCCTCGGTCACCCCGGCCTCGTCGTCCGACAGGTCCGAGCCGAGCAGCTCGAGGAGGCGCGCATCCGCGGGGTCGGTCGAGCCCTTGGCACGCAGGACGGCGAGGGTGTCGACCCCTTCGCGCAGGTCGGTGCCGGGGGTCTTGCCACTCGCATCGGAGTCCGACGCGATGTCGATGAGGTCGTCGGCCAGCTGGAACGCCATGCCGACCCGCTCGCCATAGGCGCGCATCGTCTCCACGACGTCTGCTGAACCGCCACTGAACATGGCGCCGTAGCGGCATGCGGTGGCCGTCAGCGAGCCGGTCTTGTCCGCGAGCGCCGCCAGGTAGTACTCGATCGGGTCCACGCCAGGCGGACAGGGCCGGTCGTCGCGGATCTGGCCGGAGCAGAGCCGGACGAAGGTCTGGGCCTGGATGAGGACCGCCTCGGCCCCAAGGCCGGCAATCAGCTCGGAGGCCTTGCCGAAGAGCAGGTCCCCGACGAGGATCGCCGTCGAGTTGTCGTAGACGGCATTGGCCGACGGCACGCCTCGGCGAACCTCCGCCTCGTCCATCACGTCGTCGTGGTAGAGCGACGCGAGGTGCGTGAGCTCCACCCCGGCTGCCGCCCGGACGACCTCGTCGGTGATGCCGTCGCCGAGCTCTGCCGACAAGAGCGTCAGCAACGGCCGGAAGCGCTTGCCACCCGCCGCGGCCAAGTGCGCCGAGGCCCCCGCGATGAAGGGGTCCTCGTGGTCGACGACCTCCCGGAGGAGGGCGTCGACCCGAGCCAGACCGTCCTGGAGGTGCGCCATGAGTTCGGGCGTCGCTCCGGGAACGGTGAGGACCGGCGGCGTGGCGTGCGAGGTCATGTGGTTCCTGGGTGTCGGGTTGAGCTGTCGTGACTCGATCAGCGGACGAACTGCGAGGCCCGGTCAGCGAGGTCGAGCAGAGCCGACGGCAGGACCCCGAGAGCCAGCGTGATCATCGTGCCGACCGCGATGGCGAACGTCGTCCCGACCGACGGAGTCACGACGGCGACCGGCCCCGGACCGCCGACCGACGTGGCCGCGGCACCGGTGGCAACTGACTCGCTCGGCGGCTCACTGAAGAACATGAGGACGATGATCCGGGCGTAGACGAAGACGGTGATCGCCGAGCAGACGACACCGACGACGGCCAGCACGGTGCCGGTCGCTCCCCCGGTGCCGATCGCCGCGGAGAACACCGCGAACTTCGACACGAAGCCGGACGTGAGCGGGATGCCGGCGAACGCGAGCATGAGGAACGCGAAGGCGCCGGCCACCACCGGGTGACGCTTGCCGAGCCCGGCCCACTGCGACAGGTGTGTCGCCTCGGCGCCGTTCTGCCGGACCAGGTTGACGATGGCGAAGGCAGCGATGGTCGCGAAACCGTAGGCCACGAGGTAGAAGAGCACCGCGCTGATGCCCTTGCGGTCGAACGCGAGGACGCCGACGAGGATGAAGCCGGCGTGCGCGATCGAGGAGTAGGCGAGCAGCCGCTTGATGTCGGTCTGGGTGACCGAGAGCACCGCACCGACGACCATCGTCAGGAAGGCGATGATGACGACCGCGTTGGTCCACTCCCACCGTGCCGTGTCGAGCCCGACGTAGGCGAGTCGGAGGATCGCGCCGAACGCGGCGGCCTTGGTGGCGGCGGCCATGAAGCCCGTCACCGGAGTCGGGGCGCCCTGGTAGACGTCAGGCGTCCAGGCATGGAACGGCACCGCGCCGACCTTGAAGAGCAACCCGACGAGGACGAGGAACGCGCCCGGAACGAGCAGGCCGTTCATCGCCAACGGACCCGAGGCGATGGCGGCGCTGAGGTCGGCGAAGTACACCGAGCCGGCGTAGCCGTAGAGCAGGGCCGTGCCGAAGAGGAAGAACGCCGAGCTGAACGCCCCGAGCAGGAAGTACTTCAGCGACGCCTCCTGCGAGAGCAGGCGCCGGCGTCGGGCCAGGCCGGTGAGGATGTAGAGCGGGAGCGACAGGACCTCGAGGGCGACGAACATGCCGATGAGGTCGTTCGCCGTCGGGAAGAGCATCATGCCGGCGATGGCGAAGAGGGTCAGCGGGAAGACCTCTGTCGTCACCGCACCCGCCCGGGTCGCCGCGCTCTCCACGGGAGAGCCGGGCGTCGAGGCACCGCTCGGGGTGAAGGCGTCAGGTCCCACCCCACCGAGTCGCTCCGCCATCGTCAGGACGCCGAGGACACCCATGAGGATGATGGCGCCCTGCATGAACAGGGCCGGCCCGTCGATGGACAGGGCGAAGAGCGGTCGCCCGGTCGCACTGTCGGCGATGCCCATCGTGTAGCCCTGGTGGTCGACCGCGACGATGACCGCCGCGAAGGCGGCCAGCAGTGCGACGACGCTCAGGGTCGCCTGGACGACGTGGCGACGCTCGCGGGGCGCGAAGGCCTCGATGAGCACGGCGATGACCGCGGCACCGAAGACCACGAGGAACGGCAGGACGGCGAGGTAGTCGACCTGGGCCGGCTCGAAGGCCGTGGGCAGCAGGGCAGAGGACGCGGACGGCGCCGTGAGCGCAGCGACGGCGGTCACTTCGAGCTCCCTTCAGCCGCGGCGCCTGCCGCGGATGGTGACGTGTCGGCGGTCGAGACGTGGGACAGCGACGTCTTGACGGCCGGGTTGATGACGCCCAGGGCGAGGTTCGGGAAGAAGCCGAGGACGAGGAACGCGGCGATGAGCGGGGCCGCCACCGCCTTCTCGCGCAGGGACAGGTCGGCGATCACGGTGCCGCCGGAGGATCGGCGCCAGCGGTCGTCGACCGCGGCCGGGTCGCTGGCCAGCGACTCCGGCTTGGGGCCGGTCATGACGCGCTTGTAGAGGAGCAGCATGTAGAGCGCGGCCAGGATGATGCCACCCGTGGCGACGACTGCCGCGACTGGCTGCGTCGGGAAGGTCCCCACGTAGACGAGGAACTCCGAGACGAAGCTGGCCAGTCCCGGCAGGGCCAGACCGGAGAGGCTGGCGACGAGGAAGATCCCGGCCAGACCGGGGGTGACCCGCTGCCACCCGCCGTAGTCGGCGATCCGCTTGCTCCCGCCGCGCCGGATGAGCATCGCTGCGAAGAGGAAGAGCGCGGCCGTCGAGAACCCGTGGTTGAGCATGTAGAGCGACGAGCCCGCTCCGGCGACATCGGTGAAGGCGAAGATGCCCAGGACGATGAAGCCGAAGTGGCTCACCGACGTGTAGGAGATCAGGCGCATCATGTCGGTCTGGCCGATGGCGAGCAGCGCCCCGTAGAGCACCGAGATGACCGCCAGCGCGACCACCACGGGCGTCGCCCACTCGCTCGCGTTGGGGAACATCTGGAGGCAGAACCGGATCATGCCGAAGGTTCCGACCTTGTCGAGGACGCCGACGAGGAGGGTCGCGGTGGCAGGCGTCGACTCGGTCGCCGCATCCGGCAGCCAGGTGTGCACCGGCACCATCGGGGCCTTGACCGCGAAGGCGATGAAGAATCCGACGAAGAGCAGCCGCTCGGTCGTGGGGTCGAGGGTGAGCCCGGTGAGGTTGCTGACGAGGAAGCCGTCGGCTCCTCCGGGACCCTGCAGGTAGACCGCGATGACCGCGACGAGCATGATCAGCCCGCCAGCGAGCGAGAAGAGGAGGAACTTCATCGCGGCGTACTGGCGACGCGGGCCACCGAAGCGGCCGATCAGGAAGTACACCGGGATGAGCATCGCCTCGAAGAAGACGTAGAAGAGGAACACGTCCGTCGCCGCGAACACCCCGACCATGAAGGTCTCCAGGGAGAGCAGGAGGGCGAAGTAGCCCTTGACCCGGCGGGCGCCGCCGGCGTCCGCCTCCTCGGGGACGTCGTGCCACGCGGCGAGCAGGCAGATCGGCGTGAGAACGAGCGCCATGAGGATGAGGACGAGAGCGATCCCGTCCACCCCCAGGGCGTAGCTGACCCCGAACTGGGGGATCCACTCGACGTACTCACCGAGCTGGAACTGCTTCGTCGACGCGCTGTCGTACTGGAGTGCCGCCACGATGCCGACCACGAGGGTGACCAGCGAGGTGCCGAGCGCAATGCGCTTGGCGTTCTCCACCGTCCCCGGCGCGAACGCCACGACGAGCGACCCCACGAGCGGGAGGAGGACAAGGATGGACAGCCACGGGATGCTGGACATCGCAGTGGTTTCGTTCATCAGGAGATCACCCACAGTGCACCGAGGATGGCGACGACACCGGTGAGCATCGTCAGGGCATAGGAGCGCGCGAAGCCGTTCTGCAGCCTGCGCAGGCGCGACGACGTGCCGCCGACCAGGGCCGCGAGGCCACCGGCGCCACCGTCGACACCCTTGCCGTCGATGAAGACGAGCGAGCGGGTCAGGTGGATGCCGGGTCGCATGAGGAGGGCCTCGTTGACCTGGTCCTGGTAGAGGTCGTTGCGCGCAGCCTGCGTGAGCAGGTTGCCGGCCGGTGCCACGACGGGCACCTCGTCCCGCCAGTAGCGCATCCAGGCGAGGGCGACGCCACCAGCGACGAGGATCAGCGTCAGCGCCATGATGACGGGCACTGCGAGGACCGGGTGCTCGTCGCCGTGGCCGCCGGTGACCGGCTCGAGCCACGACGTGAACAGTCCCGTCGGGCCGATGATCAGGCCGAGGAAGGCCGAGCCGACGGCCAGCACCATCATCGGGACCGTCATGAGCAGCCCGGACTCGTGCGGGTGGACGTCCTCGGTCCAGCGCTTCTTGCCGTGGAAGGTCATGAAGAACAGGCGCGACATGTAGAACGCCGTGATCCCGGCGCCGATGAGCGCCGCGCCGCCGAAGACCCAGGGCCGCCAACCCTCGCCGATGAAGGCCGCCTCGATGACCTTGTCCTTCGACCAGAAGCCGGAGAACGGGGGCACACCGATGATGGCGAGCCAGCCGAGCGCGAAGGTCGCCCACGTGATCTTCATGATCCCGGAGAGCCCGCCGAACCGGCGCATGTCGACCTGGTCGTTCATGCCGTGCATCACTGACCCGGCACCGAGGAACATCCCGGCCTTGAAGAAGCCGTGCGTCAGCAGGTGGAAGATCGCGAAGGCGTAGCCGACCGGGCCAAGACCCGCCGCGAGCATCATGTAGCCGATCTGCGACATCGTCGAGGCCGCGAGCGCCTTCTTGATGTCGTCCTTGGCCGTGCCGACGATCGCCCCGAAGAGCAGGGTGATCGCGCCGACGATGACGACGGCGAGCTGCGCGTCGGGCGACGCCTCGAAGATCGGGCCGGACCGGACGACGAGGTAGACGCCGGCGGTGACCATCGTTGCCGCGTGGATCAGGGCGGACACCGGCGTGGGACCCGCCATGGCGTCGCCGAGCCAGCTCTGCAGCGGGAACTGCGCCGACTTACCGGTCGCGCCGAGCAGCAGCATCAGGCCGAGGGCCGTCATGAAGCCTTGGTTGGCCTCGTTGCCGGCCGCCCCGAGGACGGTGCTGAAGTCGACCGCGCCGAAGTGGAAGAACATGATCATCACGGCGACGGACAGACCGAAGTCACCGACCCGGTTGGCCACGAACGCCTTGTTGGCGGCGGTGGCGTAGGCGGGGTTCCAGTTCCAGAAGCCGATGAGCAGGTAGGACGCCAGACCGACGCCTTCCCAGCCGACGTAGAGGAGCAGGTAGTTGTCGGCGAGGACGAGCAGAAGCATCGCCGCAACGAAGAGGTTGAGGTAGGCGAAGAAGCGCCGCTTGTCGGGGTCGTGCTCCATGTACCCGAGCGAGTACACGTGGATCAGCGAACCGACGAAGGTGATCAGCAGGACGAACGCGATGGACAGCTGGTCCACGAGGAGCGCAGCGTCGACGGAGAACGACCCGGCGGTGACGAAGTCGAACATCGGCACGTTGGCGTGCCGCTCCTCCGCGTCGAGCCCGAGCATCTGGATGAAGACCAGGGCGCCGACCACGAACGAGCCCCAGGACAGCGCCGTCGCGAGCACCGGGCCGAAGCCGTTGGTGCGGCGACCGCCGAGGAGGAGCACCGCAGCGCCGAGGAGCGGCAGCGCGATGAGCAGCCACGCGGCCGAGGTGATCCCGGTGGCGGCGTGTGCCTCGCCCGAGTGCGCCGCCAGGCCAGCGGCATACGTGCCGGCGCCGCTGGGGGCTTGGAGAAGGTTTCCCATGCCTAGTGACATCGAGTGAGGCTCCCTTACAGCTTCAGCAGGTTGGCGTCGTCGACGGAAGCCGACCGGCGGGCCCGGAAGATCGCCATGATGATCGCGAGTCCGACGACGACCTCAGCGGCGGCGACGACCATGACGAATAGCGCCATGACCTGCCCGTCGAGGCCCCCGTGGATCCGGGAGAACGTCACGAGCGCGAGGTTCGCCGCGTTGAGCATCAGCTCGACGCCCATGAAGACGATGATCGCGTTGCGGCGCATCAGGACCGTGGCCGTGCCGATCGAGAAGAGCACGATGGACAGGTAGATGTAGTTCAACGGGCTCACTGGTCCGCCCCCTTCTCGGCAGTCGTGGCGGAGTCGTCCGCGGCGCCGGGGCCGGCGGCGCGGCCCGGCAGCTCTTCACCGTGGGCCGACCGGAGGATGTGGCGCTCGACGTCGAGGAACTCGTCGGGCCGGGCCACCTGCTCGCGGGCCACGAGGACCCGGGAGACCGACTTGTCGCTCGGCGTGCCGTCCGGGAGCAGGGCCGGCGTGTCGACGGCGTTGTGCCGGGCGTAGACACCGGGGGCCGGCAGGCCGGCGACGAACTCGTTGTCGCGGACGCGGCGCGCCGCCCACTCGGCCTGGGTCAGCTTGGGGGCGATGCGCTCACGGTGCGCGAGGACCATCGCGGCCAGCGCAGCGGTGATCAGCAGGGCCGAGGTGATCTCGAAGATCCAGACGTACTGGCCGAAGATCAGCTCCGCCATCCCGGTGATGTTGCCGGTCTGGGCGTTGCTCGCCTCGAGGCGCTCGATCCCGGCCTGGACGGCGCCCTCGTCGAACGTGGCCGAGCCGATCGTCGAGGAGAGCAGTCCGACGAGGCCGACGGCGAGAATCGCGGACGACCAGCGGTGCCCCTTGATCGTCTCGACGAGGGAGTCGGACGAGTCGACGCCGACGAGCATGATGACGAAGAGGAAGAGCATCATCACGGCCCCGGTGTAGACGAACACCTGGACGGTCCCGAGGAAGTCGGCCTTCTGCATCAGGTAGAAGACGCCGAGGACGGTCATCGTGATGGCCATCCCGATGGCGGCGTGGACCGCCTTGCGCGCGAACACGAGGGCCAACGCCGCGAGCACGGCCAGCGGGGCCAGGACCCAGAAGAAGGCGGATTCGGTGCCGGAGGTCACGGGTTGGCCCCTTCCCGGGTCTGCGCCGCCGTCGGCGCCGTCGTGTGGACCACGTCGTGCTCGCCCGGCACGCTCGCGGCGAGGTTGCCGGGCTCGTTGTGGGCCAGCGGACTCTCGTCCACGGCCACCCGCGCGTCACGGGCCTCGACGTAGCCACGCTGGGCCGTCGTGGGACCGGTGACCTTGCCCTGGTAGTAGTCGCGCTCCTCCATGCCGTCGGCCATGGGGAACGGCGGCGGGAGCATGCCCTCCTGGAGCGGGGCCAGCAGCTGGTCCTTGGTGAAGATCAGCTTGCCGCGGTCGTTGTCGGCGAGCTCGTAGAAGTTCGTCATCGTGAGCGCCCGGGTCGGGCAGGCCTCGATGCAGAGCCCGCAGAAGATGCACCGCAGGTAGTTGATCTGGTAGACGCGGCCGTAGCGCTCGCCGGGGCTGAACCGGCCCTTGCCGCCGAGCTCGACCGGGGTGTCGTCGTTGTCGGCGCCCTCGACGAGGATGGCGTCAGCCGGGCAGGCCCAGGCGCACAGCTCGCAGCCGACGCACTTCTCCAGTCCGTCGGGGTGCCGGTTGAGCTGGTGACGCCCGTGGAAGCGCGGCTGGGTGGGACGTGGCTTCTCGGGGTACTCCTCGGTCGCCACCTTCCGGAACATCGTCGAGAACGACACACCGAAGCCCGCGACGGGCGCGAACATCTCGGCGAGGGCGCTCTTGCGCTTCCTGCCGCGGTCCTTGCTGACGTTGTCGTCAGCCATGGGTCTCCTCCTTGCCGGCGATGCCGTCGGTCGAGCTGGGAGCGGTGGGGTCGGAGGCCGAGCCCTGCACCGTCGTGCCTCGGGAGGCCGAGCCCGCGAGGACGCGGTCGGGCCGGGCCGGCTCGCGCAGTCGCTGCCCAGGCAGCGGGGGCACGGGGTAGCCGTCGGCGAACGGGTCGATCTCCTCGGGTGGAGCCGTCTCGGCGGCGGCCTGCTTGGCGTCGACCCGGTCGCCCCAGATCCACGTGACGACCAGGGCGAGCACGGCGACGACGCTGATCAGGATGAGCGTCGCCCGGTTGAAGACGAGGCCGGCGATGGTGACGCTGTCGTCACCGAGGAAGCCGAGCTGGGCGCCCCGGATGAAGGCGACGGCGACGACCCAGGCGAGGGTGATCGGGATGAGGAACTTCCAGCCGAAGCGCATGAACTGGTCGTAGCGGACGCGGGGCAGCGTGCCGCGCAGCCACACGAAGAACCACATGAAGAACCACATCTTCATCGTGAACCAGAGCAGGCCCCACCAGCCGCCGGTCAGCATGCCGTCGCCGATCATCGAGATCAGCGGGGGTGCCGCCGGGCCGCCGAGGAACATCGTCGTGGCCAGCGCCGAGACGGTGAACATGTTGATGTACTCGCCGAGGTAGAACATCGCGAAGGTCATCGCGGAGTACTCGGTGTGGAAGCCACCGACGAGCTCGCCCTCGCCCTCGGCGAGGTCGAACGGGAGACGGTTGGTCTCGCCGACCATCGTGATGACGTAGACGACGAAGCTGAAGAACGCGGGCAGGATGTACCAGAGCGAGCTCTGGGCCGAGACGATCTGGGAGGTCGACATCGAGCCGCTGTAGAGGAATACGGCGACGAGCGAGAGGCCCATCGCGATCTCGTAGGAGATGATCTGCGCGGTGGAGCGCAGCCCGCCGAGGAGCGGGTAGGTCGAGCCCGAGCTCCAGCCCGCGAGGACGACGCCGTAGGCGCCGACGGAGGCGACGGCGAGCACGAGGAGCACGGCCACCGGCACGTCGGTCAGCTGCAGCGGCGTCTCGTGGCCGAAGAGGGACACGACCCCGCCGATCGGGATGATCGAGAACGACACGAACGCCACGGTCGCCATGAGGATCGCGGCCGCCCGGTAGATGACCTTCTCGGCGTTGGCCGGCGCGATGTCCTCCTTGAGCATGGACTTCATGCCGTCGGCGAGGGTCTGCAGCAGGCCGAAGGGGCCGTTGCGGTTGGGGCCGGGACGCTGCTGCATCCGGCCGATGATGCGCCGCTCGAACCAGATGACGACCAGGGTCGACAGGAGCAGGTAGACGAAGATCAGGACGGCCTTGATCAGCGACAGCCAGAGCGGCGTGTCGCTGAAGTCGGCCGCCGGGTTCTCCGTCGCGGGCAGCGCCGAGACGAGGCCGTATGCCGCTGGGCTGAGTGTCATGCGACACCGTCCTTTGCGTGGGTGGCGGGGTCAGAGGCTGCGGCGCCAGCGGTCACGGCGACCCGGCGCCCGGCATCGGAGCCGAGCCCGGCTCGCACCGAGACGCCCCGGGAGTTGGTCGGCAGCCACACGACGCCGTCGACCATGCCGGCGGTGACGAGGGCGGGCACCGTGACGCTGCCGCGGGGGCCGGTGACGGTGACCGGGCCACCGTCGACCACGCCGAGGCGCTCGGCCGACGTGGGCGACAGTCGAGCCGCGGGGGCCTGCGCGGTGCCGGCGAGGAAGGGCTCCCCGTCCTGCATCCGGCCCTGGTCGAGCAGCGTCGGCCAGGTGGCGAGGACGTGGTCGCCGAGACCGTCGCCGACGGCCGGCGCGGCTGCGGCCTGGCCGGAGGCAGCCACGCCGCGGTCGCCGGACCAGGGGCCGAGCGCCGCGAACTGGGCGTGGACCTGGTCCGTGGTGCGCGTCTCGAGGAAGTGGCCGAGCTCGCTGGCCAGCATGTCGAGGGCGCGGTGGTCGCTGACGTGGTTGCTCGCGAGGGCCTTCTCGAAGGGCCGGACCCGGCCCTCCCAGTTGACGTAGGAGCCCACCTTCTCGGCCTGCGGCGCGACGGGCAGCACGACGTCGGCGAGCTGGGTCACCGCGGACTCGCGGATCTCCAGGGAGACGACGAAGGCCTTCTCGAGCGCGTTGCGGGTGTCGGACAGGCCGAGGTCGGCGGGGTCGATCCCACCGACGACGAGAGCATCCAGGTCGCCCGCCGCGGCTGCGGCGATGATGGCTGCGGTGTCGCGCGCCGGGGCGTCGGGCAGGGAGCCGACCTCCCAGGCCGAGGCGACCTCGGCGCGCGCGGCGGCGTCGGCCGTCGGACGCCCGCCGGGCAGCAGCGCCCCGAGGGCGCCTGCCTCGAGGGCCCCACGCTCACCGGCGCGGCGCGGCACCCAGGCCAGCCGGGCACCCGTCTCGGCCGCGAGCTGGGCTGCGGCTGCGAGGGCCCCGGGCGACGTGGCCGCCCGCTCGCCGACGAGGATGACTCCGCCTTCGGCGAGGCCGTCCCTGGCCGCGCTGCCCAGCTCGGTGCTGCGGAGGTCGCGCAGGACGTTGGCCTCCTGGCCGGGCACCGTCGGGATGAGCGAGCCACCCATCTTGGCGAGCCCGCGCGTGGGAGCCGGCCCAGCGGCATACACCTTGGTCTTGTTGCGGCGGAACGCCTTGCGCAGCCGCAGGAAGACGATCGGGCTCTCGTCCTCGGGCTCGAACCCGACGAGGAGGACCGTGCCGGCCTTCTCGAGGTCGGCGTAGGTCACGGACCCGCCCTCGGGGCCGGTGGCCGCGACGTGCTGGGCGAGGAAGGCGACCTCCTCGGCCGAGTGCGGCCGCGAGCGGAAGTCGACGTCGTTGGTGCCGAGCACGACCCGGGCGAACTTGCCGTAGGCGTAGGCGTCCTCAGTGGACACGCGGCCACCGACGAGCACGCCGGCCCGGGCCCCGGAGAGACCGGCCGCAGCGGCCGCGAGGGCCTCGGGCCAGCCGACGGCCTTGAGCTCACCGTTGGGCTGACGCACCATCGGGAACTCGATGCGGTCCGGCTGCGTCGCGTAGGTGAAGGCCCAGCGACCCTTGTCGCAGTTCCACTCCTCGTTGACATCCGGGTCGCGCAGGGCCATCCGGCGCAGCACGACGCCGCGCCGGTGGTCCGTGCGGATGGCGCAGCCGCTCGCGCAGTGCTCACAGACGGACGGCGTCGACACGAGGTCGAACGGCCGGCTGCGGAAGCGGTAGGCGGCGCCGGTCAGCGCGCCGACCGGACAGATCTGGACGGTGTTGCCCGAGAAGTAGCTCTCGAACGGCTGCTCCTCGTAGATGCCGACCTGCTGGAGAGCACCGCGCTCGACGAGAGCGATGAACGGGTCGCCGGCGATCTGGTCGGAGAACCGGGTGCAGCGGGCACAGAGCACGCACCGCTCGCGGTCGAGCAGGACCTGCGAGGAGATGTTGATCGGCTTCGGGTAGGTCCGCTTGACGTCCTCGAAGCGGGACACGGCCCGGCCGTTGCTCATCGCCTGGTTCTGCAGGGGGCACTCGCCACCCTTGTCGCAGACCGGGCAGTCGAGCGGGTGGTTGATGAGCAGCAGCTCCATGACGCCCTGCTGGGCCTTGTCGGCCACCGGCGAGCTGTGCTGCGTGTTGACGACCATGCCGGCCGACACCGTCATCGTGCACGACGCCTGCGGCTTGGGCATGGCGCGCGGGACGCCCTCCTTGTCCGGGAGGGCGACGTCCACGAGGCACTGCCGGCACGCGCCGACGGGCTCGAGGAGCGGGTGGTCGCAGAAACGCGGGATCTCGATGCCGATCGTCTCGGCAGCCCGGATGACGAGGGTCCCCTTGGGAACGCTGACGTCGACCCCGTCGATCGTCAGGTCTACGAGATCGGGGTTGGCCGGGGCTGCCGCGCCGCTCGCGGCGGCGTTGGTCGAGGTGGCGGTCATGCGGTCACCATCCCGCTGGTCTCCTTGGTCTGGACGTCGAAGAGGACCGACTTCTCCGGCGGGAAGAGCACGTGGGCGGGCGTGTGCATGCCTGCCTCGAACTCCTCGCGGAAGTACTTGACGGCCGAGGTGATCGGGCTGGTCGCCGCGTCCCCGAGGGCGCAGAAGCTGCGGCCGAGGATGTTGTCGCAGATGTCGACGAGCTTGTCGATGTCGTCCTGCGTGCCCTGGCCGTTCTCGATGCGGTTCATGATCTGGCGCAGCCACCAGGTGCCCTCGCGACAGGGCGTGCACTTGCCGCAGGACTCGTGGGCGTAGAAGTCCGTCCAGCGCGACACGGCGCGGACGACGGAGACCGTCTCGTCGAAGACCTGCAGCGCGCGGGTGCCGAGCATCGAGCCGGCCGCGGCGACCGAGTCGAAGTCGAGCGGCACGTCGAGGTGCTCCTCGGTGAAGATCGGCGTCGAGGAGCCACCGGGCGTCCAGAACTTCAGCTTGTGTCCCTGGCGCATCCCGCCCGCGAGCTCGATGAGCTCACGCATGGTGATGCCGAGCGGGGCCTCGAACTGGCCCGGGTTGGCGACGTGGCCGGAGAGGCTGAAGATGCCGAAACCGGTCGACTTCTCGGTGCCCATCCCCTTGAACCAGTCCGGTCCCTCGAGGATGATCCCCGGCACCGAGGCGATCGACTCGACGTTGTTGACCGACGTCGGGCGGGCGTAGAGGCCGGCGGCTCCGGGGAACGGCGGCTTGAGACGCGGCTGGCCGCGGCGGCCCTCGAGCGAGTCGAGCAGCGCCGTCTCCTCACCGCAGATGTAGGCGCCGGCGCCGGCGTGGACGGTGATGTTGACCTTGACACCCTTGCCACCGACGTTGTCACCGAGGTAGCCCGCCGCACGGGCCTCCTCGACCGCTCGCAGCAGGCGGCGGTAGACGTGGACGACCTCGCCACGCAGGTAGATGAAGGCGTGCTCGCAGCCGATGGCGTAGGAGCTGATGATGACGCCCTCGATCAGCGCGTGCGGGTTGGCCATCATGAGCGGGATGTCCTTGCACGTCCCCGGCTCGGACTCGTCGGCGTTGACGACGAGGTAGCGAGGGCCGCCGTCGGGCGGGCTCATGAACGACCACTTCATGCCGGTCGGGAAGCCGGCGCCACCACGGCCCCGGATGCTCGAGTCCTTGACGGCGCCCAGGACGTCGGCGGGCGCCATGTCGAGCGCCTTGCGCAGCGCGCGGTAGCCGTCGTGCTGCTCGTAGGTGGCCAGGGTCCAGGACTGCGGGGCGTCCCAGAACTTGGTGAGGATCGGGGTCAGCGTGTCAGTCACTTCGAGCCCTCCGTCCCGTCGGTCGGCGCCGCGGTGGAGTCGCTCTCGCCGGCGGGAGCGGTCCAGCCGTTGTCCTTGGCGATCCGCAGGCCGAGCAACGAAGCGGGCCCGGCGCCCGGGCCCTGGTCGGCGAGCCCGTCGTGGAAGCCGGCGAGGACGCGCGAGACCTGCTTGAACGTGCAGACCCGGTCGGGACCGCGCGTCGGCCGGACCTCCTTGCCCGCCCGCAGGTCGTCGACGAGCTGCACGGTGCTCTCCGGCGTCTGGTTGTCGAAGAACTCCCAGTTGGTCATGACGACCGGGGCGTAGTCGCAGGCGGCGTTGCACTCGACGCGCTCGAGCGTGATCTTGCCGTCGGCGGTCGTCTCGTCGTGCCCGATGCCGAGGTGCTCGGCGACCGTGTCGAAGATCTGGTCGCCGCCCATGATGGCGCACAGCGTGTTGGTGCAGACGCCGACGGTGTATTCACCGTTGGGGTGCCGCTTGAACTGCGTGTAGAAGGTCGCGACGCCGCTGACCTCGGCCTCGGTGAGGTCGAGCAGCTCGGCGCACAGCGACACGCCGCGGCCGGTGACGTAGCCGTCGACCGACTGAACCAGGTGGAGCAGCGGAAGCAACGCGGACCGCTTCTGGGGATAGCGGGCGATGACCTCGGCCGCGTCGGTGCGCAGCTGCTCGAGGACGTCCGGGGCGTAGGGCTCCTTCGACTCCGGGCGCAGGTGCAGGTGCCCGGAGGCGTGGGACGTGTCGTTGCCGCTCATGAGTTGTCCTTTCGCACGACGACGAGCGTTCCGGTCCTCGCTCGCTGGAGCTCGCTGCGATCCTCGCGCTCTGTCGCGCTCATCGGTCCACTCCTCCCATCACGGGATCGATCGAGGCCACGGCGACGATGACGTCGCCGAGCTGGCCGCCCTCACACATCGCGGCAACGGCCTGCAGGTTGTTGAAGCTCGGGTCCCGGAAGTGGGCCCGGTAGGGGCGGGTGCCGCCGTCGGAGACGAGGTGGCAGCCGAGCTCGCCCTTGGCGGACTCGACCGCGACGTAGGCCTGGCCCGGCGGGACGCGGAAGCCCTCGGTCACCAGCTTGAAGTGGTGGATGAGCGACTCCATCGAGGTGCCCATGATCTCGCGGATGTGGTCGAGGCTGTTGCCCAGGCCGTCCCCGCCGAGCGCGAGCTGCGCCGGCCACGCGATCTTCTTGTCCTCGACCATGACGGCGCCCTGGCTGCCCTCGGTCGCCTGAAGGCGGTCGGTGCACTGCTCGACGATCTTGAGCGACTCGTACATCTCGTCGAGGCGGATCCGCATCCGGCCGTAGGCGTCGGAGCTGGTGCGCGTGATGACGTCGAAGTCGTACGTCTCGTAGCCGCAGTACGGGGCGGACTTGCGCAGGTCGTGCGGCAGGCCGGTGGAGCGCAGGATCGGACCGGTGACGCCGAGGGCCATGCAGCCGGCCAGGCTGAGGATGCCGACGTCGGTCATCCGGCCCTTGACGATGGGGTTCTCGTTGACCAGGGCCTCGAGCTCGCCGATCCCGCGGCGCAGCTGCGGCACCATCTCGCGCAGCGCGTCGATCGCGCCGGGCGGCAGGTCCTGGGCCACACCGCCGGGGCGGATGTAGGCGTTGTTCATCCGGAGGCCGGTGACCATCTCGAAGATGCGCAGGATCCGCTCGCGCTCGCGGAAGCCGACGGTCATGACCGTGGTCGCGCCCATCTCCATGCCGCCGGTGCCGATGCAGACGAGGTGCGAGCTGATCCGGGTCAGCTCCATCATCAGGACGCGCAGGACGCTGGCCCGCTCCGGGATGTCATCGGTGATGCCGAGCAGCTTCTCGATGGCGAGGCAGTAGGCCGCCTCCTGGAACATCGGCGTCAGGTAGTCCATCCGCGTGCAGAACGTGACGCCCTGCACCCAGGTGCGGTACTCCATGTTCTTCTCGATGCCGGTGTGCAGGTAGCCGATGCCCGCGCGGGCCTCGGTGACCGTCTCACCGTCGAGCTCGAGGATGAGCCGCAGGACGCCGTGGGTCGACGGGTGCTGCGGACCCATGTTGACGACGATCCGCTCCTCGTGGAGCGCGGTCGCCTCGTCGACGAGGTCGTCCCAGTCGCCGCCCGAGGCGTTGAAGACGGTGGCGTCACCCGCGGCGGCCTCGTCGGCGGGCGTCGTCGCGTAGGGGTCCGCGCCGAGGCGCGGGTCGAGACCCGGGCTGGTGCCGTGCACCGTCTCGTCGTCCCCGCTGTCGGTGCCGGGGTGGGTGTTGGTGTGCGTGCTCATCAGTTGTACGACCTCCGCTGGTCCGGCGGGGGGACCGTCGCGCCCTTGTACTCGACGGGGATGCCGCCGAGCGGATAGTCCTTGCGCTGGGGGTGGCCCGGCCAGTCGTCGGGCATGAGGACCCGGGTCAGCGCCGGGTGACCGTCGAAGATGATGCCGAACATGTCCCACGTCTCGCGCTCGTGCCAGTCGTTCGCGGGATAGACCTCGACGATCGACGGGATGTGCCGGTCGTCCTCGGGGCAGGAGACCTCGACGCGGATGCGCCTGCTGCCGTGGGTGATCGACAGGAAGTGGTAGACGGCGTGCAGCTCCTCGCCGACGCGGTCGGGATAGTGCACCCCGGACACGCCGGTGCAGATCTCGAAGCGCAGCGCGGGGTCGTCCCGCAGGGCCCGAGCCACGGCGACGAGGTGCTCGCGGTGGACGTTGATCGTCATCTCGCCGCGGTCGACCACGACCGCAGCAACGGCCTCGCCGAACGACGCGGGGCCGCCGACGAGGGCGCGCTCGAGCGAGTCGGCGACCTCGTCGAAGTAGCCGCCGTAGGGGCGGGACGTCTCACCGGCGACGAGGATGGGCCGGCGGAGCAGGCCGTAGCCGGAGGTGTCGGCGCCCTGCTTGGCGCCGAACATGCCCTGCCGGTAGCCGACGACCTTCGGCGTCGTCTCGCCCGGCTGGACGAGCTCGATCTCGCCGGGGGTCAGGCCGCTCTCCTGGGTCTTCTCGAGGCCCTTGGCCACCTCTTCACTCATGCCGCACCTCCCCGCACGACTCCTACCGTGCTCCGGGCCTCGTTCCTCGTTTCCTCACACGGCGTCGTCATGCGAGCAGCCCCTTCATCTGGTGGGTCGGCGTCGCCTCGAGCGCCGCGGCCTCGGCGGCGCGGGCCGCCGCCTCGCGGTTGACGCCGAGCGGCATGCTCTGGACCTGCTTGTGCAGCTCGATGATCGCGTTGAGGAGCATCTGCGGCCGCGGCGGACAGCCGGGCAGGTAGATGTCGACCGGGACGATGTGGTCGACGCCCTGGACGATGGCGTAGTTGTTGAACATGCCACCGGAGCTCGCGCACACGCCCATGGAGATGACCCACTTGGGGTTGGGCATCTGGTCGTAGACCTGGCGCACGACCGGAGCCATCTTCTGGCTCACGCGCCCGGCCACGATCATCAGGTCGGCCTGCCGCGGCGTCGCGGAGAACCGCTCCATGCCGAAACGGGCGATGTCGTAGTCCGGCGTGCCGACGGCCATCATCTCGATCGCGCAGCAGGCGAGGCCGAAGGTGACCGGCCACATCGACGCCTTGCGCATGTAGCCGGCGAGCCCTTCGACAGTCGAGAGCAGGAATCCGGCTGGCAGCTTCTCTTCGATCCCCATGGTTTCTCCTAAGTCCTTCGTGCTCGCTGTGGCTCGGCCACGTCCACCAGGTGCTCCACGTTGCGCATCACTTCACGGCTCACCAAGTCGCTCAGTCCCACTCGAGGCCGCCGCGGCGCCACACGTAGGCGTAGGCGACGAACACGGTGAGGATGAACAGGACCATCTCCACGAGCGCGAAGAGGCCAAGCTGGTTGAACGCGACGGCGAACGGATAGAGGAAGACCGACTCGATGTCGAAGATGATGAAGAGCATCGCCGTCAGGTAGTACTTGATCGGCACGCGCCCGCCACCGGCGGGGTGCGGCGAGGGCTGGATCCCGCACTCGTACGCCTCGAGCTTGGCCCGGTTGTAGCGCTTCGGCCCGACGAGGAGCGAGGTCCCCACGGACAACACTGCGAACGCGAAGCCGAGCCCCAACATGAACAGGATCGGGACGTACGGGTTCATCCTCGGTCACATGCCTTTCGGTCGTGGCAGCAGTGGCGGTGGCGGCCACCCTGGCTGACGGTGCTCGGCGCACCCATCCTAGGGGCGTCGGAGACGATTGTGCTCGGGGTCACAAACCCCACCCCGAGCGGGGGCGAACGCCGCCCCGGGAAGCCGGCCCAGCGGCATACGACAGGGCTCGGGTCATGCGTCCGGCGCGATCTTCGACAGGGCGTTGATGATGCGGTCGCTCGCACCCTTGCCACCGGGCTCGGCCAGGTTGGCCATGATCTTCAGCAGGAACTTCATCAGCGTCGTGCGCGGCAGGCCGTACTTCGTCGCGAGGCGCATCACCTCGGGGTTGCCGATGATCGTCGCGAAGTGCCGGCCCAGCGTGTAGTAGCCGCCGAGGTCCTGCTTCATCCGCGTGTTGTAGGACTGCAGGACGCGCTCCCGGCTCGCCACGTCGGCTCGCGCGAACGCGTGCGCCACGACCTCGGCCGCGGTCCGGCCCGACTCCATCGCGTAGGCGATGCCCTCGCCGTTGAACGGGTTGACCATGCCGCCGGAGTCGCCGACGAGGAGCAGCCCGTCCGCGTAGTGCGGCTGCCGGTTGAAGCCCATCGGCAGCGCGGCGCCCCGGATCGGCTGCGTCATCGTCTCGTCGTTGTAGGTCCACTCCTCGGGCATCGTCGCGACCCAGCGACGCATGACGTCCTTGTAGTCGACGTTGCCGAACGCCTTGGAGGTGTTGAGGATGCCGAGACCGACGTTGCTCGTGCCGTCGCCGACCCCGAAGATCCACCCGTAGCCGGGCAGGAGGACGTCCTTGCCGGACGGGTCCTTGGCCCAGAGCTCCAGCCAGGACTCGAGGTAGTCGTCGTTGGTGCGCGGGCTCGTGTAGTAGGTGCGGACCGCGACGCCCATCGGGCGGTCGTCGCGCTTCTCACGGCCCATCGCCAGCGACAGGCGGCTGGAGTTGCCGTCCGCCGCGATGACGAGCGGCGCGCGGTACTCGTGGGTCTCCCCCGTGGCCCGGCCGTTCTCGTCCACCGACTTGGCGGTGACGCCGACGATCGCGCCGCGCGCGTCCGTGATCGGGCCGCTGACGTTGCAGCCCTGGATGAGGCGCGCGCCGTTCTTCACCGCGTGCTGGGCCAGGATGTCGTCGAAGTCCATCCGGGTGCGGACGAGGCCGTAGGGCGGGAAGGCGGAGTTCTCCGGCCAGTCGAGCTGGAGGCGCATGCCGGCACCGATGATCCGGAGGCCCTTGTTGCGGATCCAGCCGTCGTCCTCGGGCGTCGGGATGCCCAGGTTGATCAGCTCGCGCACGGCGCGCGGCGTCAGGCCGTCGCCGCAGACCTTCTCGCGGGGGAAGTACGTCTTCTCGAGGAGCAGCACGTCCAGGCCCGCCATCGCGAGGTAGGCCGCGGTGGCAGATCCTCCGGGGCCGGCGCCGACGACGATGACGTCCGCAGCATCGACCCGACTGTCGACATTCGTAGTGCTCATGGCTCCCTGCAGGTTCAGCATGCTCGCTCGCGCTGCTTGTGAATCAGTTCACGAACTCTCCAGCACCCTACTCCGGAGGGTTCGACGTTGTCAGATAAGGCAGCCCTTACTAACGCTTGACGGCCGTGTGCAGGGCGACGATGCCCCCGGTCAGGTTCTTCCAGCCGACACTCGACCAACCGGCCTGCTCGATGCGGCGGGCCAGCTCACCCTGCGGCGGCCACTCGCGGATCGTATCGGCCAGGTAGACGTAGGACTCGGGGTTGCTCGCCGTGCGCCGCGCGACGGCCGGCAGCACCCGCAGGACCACGTTGCCGTAGACGCCGCGAACAACCCTGTTGACCGGCTGGCTGAACTCGCAGTTGACCAGGCGGCCACCCGGCTTCGTCACGCGGAGGAACTCGCGGAGCGCCTGGTCGATGTCGGCCACGTTGCGCAGGCCGTAGCTCATCGTCACGACGTCGAAGCTCGCGTCGGCGAACGGCAGGTTCATCGCGTCGGCGGCGGTGAAGGCCATGTCGGGCCGTCGGCGCCGACCGACGCGCAGCATCCCGAGGCTGAAGTCGGCCGGCACGACCTCGATCTCCCGGTCGGCCCACGGCTCGCTCGACGTGCCGGTGCCGGCCGCGATGTCGAGGATCCGCTCACCCGGCTTGGCCGCGACGGCCTTGACCACGGCGCGACGCCAGAGCCGGTCGATCCCCGCGGTCATGACGTCGTTGGTGACGTCGTACTTCTCGGCGACGGTGTCGAACATCGATGCGACGTCGACGGGCTTCTTGTCGAGCTGGGCGCGAGTCATGGCCCCATCCTCCCACCCCGACGGGGCAGGGGTGTGGCGCTGGTCGCACCGAGCCCCCGCTGACCGGACGATGGCCTCGGAGGCGGTCCCGCGGTCGTAGAGTTACGGGCGATGTCATCGCTTCCCGCCCCCGAGGCACCGGCCGCAGCGACCGCCCCCGCGGTCGTCGTGCGGACCGTGCCGCTCGACTCCGAGGAGTCGCTGCTCGCCTACCTGCCGGCAGCGGGGGCGGACGGCCAGCCGGAGACGCTCGTCTCCTGGGTCCGCCGGGGCGATGGCCTCGTCGGCTGGGGCACGGCGCTCGAGTTCTCGGCCATGGGGGCGGACCGGTTCCGTGCGGCCGAGGCCTGGTGGCGCTCCGTCGCCTCCCGTGCCGTCGTCCGCGACGAGGTCGGCGTGCCGGGCACCGGGCTGGTCTGTTTCGGTTCCTTCCCCTTCGCCGACGACTCGTCCGACTCCGCGCGCCTCGTCGTCCCGTCCACCATCGTGGGCCGCCGCGACGGGCAGACCTGGCTGACGTCCGTGACGTTGGAGCCTCAGCTTCGACCCCTCGAGGCACCCACTGTCGCAAGCGATCCCCCGTCACCGGTCGGCGTCACCTTCGCGGACGGCTCGGTCTCCCCCAGCGACTACGCCCACGCCGTCGCCGAGGCCGTGCAGCGGATCAGCTCCGGCCGCCTCGACAAGGTCGTCCTCGCGCGCGACCTCATCGCCACGGCCCGGGAGCCGATCGACCCGCGGTGGGTGCTGCGGCGGCTGGCGGAGCGCTACGAGAACACCTGGGTCTTCGCGGTCGCCGGGCTGCTCGGCGCGACGCCGGAGCTGCTCGTCCGGCGCGACCAGGGGCTGATCACCTCCCGCGTCCTCGCCGGCACGATCCGCCGGACCGGGGACGACGAGGCCGACCTCGCGCTCGCTGCCTCGCTGGCCCGCTCGTCCAAGGACCTCGAGGAGCACGAGTACGCCGTCCGCTCGGTCGCCGAGGCGCTCGCCCCGCACTCGTCGTCGATGAACGTCCCCGAGGCGCCGTTCGTCCTGCACCTGCCCAACGTCATGCACCTCGCGACGGACGTTGCCGCGGTCAGCGCGGACGACGCCTCCTCGCTCACGCTCGCCGCGTCGCTGCATCCGTCTGCGGCGGTCGGCGGGACGCCCACCGCTGAGGCGGTCGCGCTGATCGGCGAGCTCGAGCACATGGACCGCGGTCGCTACGCCGGCCCGGTCGGGTGGATGGACGCCCGCGGTGACGGGGCCTGGGGCATCGCGCTGCGCAGCGGCGCGATCCTGCCCGACGACCCGACGAGCATCCGGCTCTACGCCGGGTGCGGGATCGTGGCCGGCTCCGACCCCGAGTCGGAGGTCGCCGAGTCCAACGCCAAGCTCATCCCCATGCGTGATGCGCTGACGAGCAGCTGACGTGGCCGTATGCCGCTGAGCTCGCTCCCAGCCCCCGGTGCCCACGCGCTGTCGCTCGCTCTCCTGCAGGCGCTGTGGACCCGAGGGGTGCGTGAGTTCGTCCTCGCTCCCGGTTCTCGCTCCGCCCCCCTGGCGCTCGCGCTCCACCGGGCCGACGCGGTCGGCGACGTGCGGTTGCACGTCCGGGTCGACGAGCGCTCGGCCGGCTTCCTCGCCCTCGGCCTGGCCAAGGGGTCCCGGAGGCCGGTCGCGGTCGTGACGACCTCTGGCACGGCCGTGGGCAACCTCCTGCCAGCCGTGATGGAGGCGCACCACACGGGCGTTCCCCTGGTCGTGGTGTCCGCTGACCGGCCGGAGCGGCTGCGGGGCACGGGAGCGAACCAGACCACGGTCCAGGCCGGCATCTTCGGCCCCTTCGCGGCCTGCCATGACCTGGCATCGGACGTCTCACCGGAATCCCTTGCGGCCGCGGCCGGTTCGGCCTGCGTCGCCACCGGCCCGACCCAGCTGAACCTCCAGCTCGACGGTGACCTCATGCCGCAGGATCCCGATCCCTCGACGTGGTGGTCCCGGCCGGACGCCGCCAGCGAGCCGACGGTGGCGGGTGCACCTCTGGTCGGTGCCGGCGTGCACGGTGGGCCGGTGGTCCTCTCCCGGGGGCCGCGCACCGTCGTCGTCGCGGGCGACGGGGCGGGCCCGGCGGCCCGGCTCCTCGCCGAGGCCGGCGACTGGCCGCTGCTCGCCGAGCCGACGTCCGGGGCGCGGATCGGCCGGCAGGCCATCCGCACCTACCGCCTGCTCCTCGGCGGTCCGCTGCGCGAGGAGGTCGAGCGCGTCGTCGTCGTCGGCCACCCGACGCTCTCCCGTCCGATCTCGGGCCTCATCAGCGACCCGGCGCTCGAGATCCTGGCGGTCCGCGACCGGTCCGGCACCGCAACGGATCCCGGACGGGTCGCGCAGGTCCTGGACGAGGTGCCCACGCTCGAGGACTCCCCCACCGCGACCAGCGGGACCGGCAGGTCGGATTGGTTCGAGCGCTGGCGGGCCGCTGACGAGGCCCTGTCCGCCCGGATCGACTCCTACGTCGCGGAGCGGCCGGCGAGCCCGCTCGCCCTCGCCCGGGTTGTCGCTGAGGCCGTCACGGGCCACACGACGCTGCTCCTCGGCTCGTCCAACGTGGTGCGCGACCTCGACGTCATCGCCCCGCCGTGGCCCCCGCACGAGCACCGCTTCGTCGTCGGCAACCGGGGCCTCGCCGGCATCGACGGCACCGTCTCGACCGCCATCGGCCTGGCCCTCGGACGCGCTGGCGCGTCCCGCACCATCGCCTACCTGGGCGACCTGACCTTCCTGCACGACACCAACGGCCTGCTCATCGGGCCGGAGGAGCCACGGCCCGACGTCACCTTCGTCGTCCTCAACGACGACGGCGGGGCGATCTTCGCGGGCCTCGAGCAAGGGGGCGTCCCCTACGCGCCCGCCTTCGAGCGGGTCTTCGGCACGCCACACGGCACGGACCTCGCCGCCCTCTGCCGCGCCCACGGCATCGAGCACGAGACGATCACCGAGCCCGAGCGGCTGGCCACGGCCCTGCGAAGCGAGCCCAGCGGCATACGTCTCATCGAGGTGCCGGTCTCGCGAGCCGACCGGCGAGCCGAGGGCGAGCACCTGCGCGAGCTCGCCCAGCTGACCTAGAGCGGGTCCGGGACCGGCCACTGGGTGGGCGCGCCGCCGTCCGACGCGAGGGCGGCGGCGACGAGCTCGGTGTTGTCGCGTGCCTCGCGACCGTCCGGCAGCACCAACGTGTCCTCCAACCCGATCCGCACGTCATAGCCGGACCGCTGCGCCCAGCGCAGCACCGGCCAGGCCCACGCTCGTTCGCCGTGGACCAGGACCGGCGCCGGTGACATGCCCAGGGCGGCGAGGACCCGCTCCGAGGCCCACAGGCCGTCACTCCCCCGCGTGTGCCCTGGGATCACCTCGACGAGGACGCGCTCGACCTGCCACGGCCAGTTCGTCGAGACGAAGGCCGTCGCGGCGTGTGGAGTCCAGATGCCGGCCTCGACCGCGATCCCGGTGGTGCGCAGGACGCCCGCCAGCCGCACGGCGCCGGGCTCGTGCCAGTTGACCGTGGCGCAGTCGGGGCCACCGTCTTCGGGAGCCGGCCAGGCGCGGATCTGCGCGAGCTTGTCGCGCTCGTCCGTGGCGATGCCGTCACGAGTGGTGACGCTGACGCGGACGTCCGGGACGAGCGCACGGATCGCACCCACCGTGGCGACGACGTCGTCCACGTCGAGCGACTCCCTCCCCTGGGCGTCACGCGGATGCACGTGGACCATGAAGGCACCGACGTCGACGACGTCACGGGCCGCGCGGGCCACCGCATCCGGGGTGACCGGCAGGCGGGGGTGCGCGCGGGGCGCTCGGTCACCGTTGAGGCACGCGGTGATCATGGAACCGCTCCGGAGCGCAGGACTGCGTGGCAGCGGGCGAGCCGGTCGCGCCACCATCGCTGCCGGTCCGGCGGCGCGGCCAGGGAGACGAGCACGTCCGGGTCGGGCACGACTCGGCGCGGGCGCAGGACGCCGTCGTGGGGGCGCATCGGCTCGGCCGCCACGTCCGTCACGAAGAGGCCGACGGTGCCGAGGCCGCAGGCATGGTCAAGGTGTGGAAGGGCTGCCGCGAGCGCGACGCCGGCCGAGATGCCAACGCTCGTGTCGAGGGCCGACGAGACCACTGCGGGCAGCCCGCAGGCCTCGACGATCTCGAGCGCGGCGGTCACCCCGCCCAGCGGGGCGACCTTGACGACAATGAGGTCGGCTGCGTTCTGGCGGGCGACGAGCAGGGGGTCCTCGGCCTTGCGGATCGACTCATCGGCGGCGATCGGGACGTCGATACCCTTGCGGGCCAGCTGCTTTCGGAGCGCGGCGAGCTCGTCGACGGTCGCGCAGGGCTGCTCGGCGTACTCGAGGTCGTGGGCCGCCGACCTTCGCAGGGCCTCCGTCGCCGTCTCGACGTCCCACGCCCCGTTGGCGTCGATCCGGATCCGGGCCTGTGGCCCCATCGCGTCCCGCACCGCGGCGATGCGGTCGAGGTCGTCGTCCAGGGACTGGCCCGGCTCGGCGACCTTGACCTTGGCGGTGGTGCAGCCGACGAACCGAGCGAGGACCTCTGGCACCCGCTCCGGCCGGACAGCCGGCACGGTGGCATTGACGGGAACGGCGTCCCGCACAGGGGCGGGGCGATCGGCATAGGCCTCCTCGATGCCGGCGGCGAGCCATCGGGAGGCCTCGTCGTCGCCGTACTCCGGGAAGGGCGCGAACTCGCCCCAGCCGGACGGGCCCTCGAAGACGAGGGCCTCCCGCACCTCGACCCCGCGGAAGCGCACGCGCATCGGTATCGACACGACGTGCGCCCCCTCGAGGAGCGCGGCGGCGGCTGGCAGGTCGGTCACCCCCACATCATGACTGAGGGGGTGACTCGACGCCGGTGAAGCTGCGGTCAGGGCGCCACGAGGTCCGCGAGCAGGGCCATCTCGCGCATGAGCAGGGCTGCGGACCGCACGAGCGGCACTGCGGCCATGGCGCCCGAGCCCTCGCCGAGACGCATCCCGAGGTCGAGGATCGGCTCCAGGCCGAGAGCCGCGAGCGCGTGGGCCTGGGCCGGCTCCGGAGAGCGGTGGCCTGCGACGAACCACGCCTGCGCGCCGGGGGCGAGGTCCGCTGCGACCAGGGCCTCGGCGCACGCGATGACCCCGTCGAGGAGGACCGGCACACCACGACGGGCGGCCTGGACGAGGAAGCCCGCCCCTGCCGCAAGGTCGGCCGATCCCAGCGCCGCCAGGCGCGCGACCGGGTCGGCAACGCGACGGTCCTCGTCGCAGACCCGCGCCAGGGCCCGGGCGAGGACGTCGAGCTTGCGGGCGCGGGCCGCATCGTCGATGCCGGTGCCGCGGCCGATGACGGCGTCGGCCTCCAGCCCGAGGCTCGAGGCGATGAGGGCGGCCGACGGGGTGGTGTTGCCGATGCCCATGTCGCCGAGGACCAGGAGCTGCGCGCCTGCGTCGACCTCGGCGTCGGCGATCTCGGCGCCGACAGCGATCGCCCTCTCGGCCAGATCACGGCTGATCGCGTCGGTGACGTCGATCGGGCCGGACGAGCGGGTGAGCTTGTGCGCCGTGACGTCGCCGGGGGCGCTCGAGAGGTCCGCGTCGACGCCGATGTCGAGGACGCGCACGGTCGCGCCGTGCTGTCGGGCCAGGACGCTGACGCCCGCGACTCCCGCGACGAAGGCGTGCACCATCGCGGCGGTCACGTCCTTGGGGTAGGCGGAGACGCCGGAGTCGGTGACCCCGTGGTCCCCTGCGAGGACGACGGCCCGCACCCGCTCGATGGGGTCCGGCGGACAGACGCCCTGACACGCGGCCAGCCACGCGCCCACCTGCTCCAGACGTCCGAGGGACCCGAGCGGCTTCGCGAGGCCGTCGAGCCGCTCGAGAGCGGCCGCGTGGGTCCGCTCGTCGGGCGGCGTGATGGTGGACGTCTGGGTCGGCATGGGGCCTCCGTTGCTCGATGTCATCAGGTCGTCCCATCCTGTCCGACCGCCGGCAGAACCCGCAGGCGGTATCCACATCCCCCTGGACCGGGCCCGGTTGTCCACAACCGGGCGGTTGCGCGGTGGCTGGTCTCGGGGCCCCGGGGAACAGTCGGGGCATCACCCCGAAGCCCCGAGGAAGGCGATGCGATGGACGGCTCGAGCTGGATGGACGACCCGTGGCGGGCCGAGTCCTACGAGATGGACGACCCGGTTCCGCCCTACTGGCTCATGGACCAGCCACCCTCCCCCGACCGGACGGTGGCGTACGTCGTGCTCGTCGACGGGCGGGTCATCGACACGTGGCAGGAGTCACTGCATGATTCGCCGTGGCGCCACGACCCGCGGGTGGAGCGGTCGCACCGACCGTGGCGGGAGGAACCCAAGCCGGTCCCGGAGCCCCGGCCCTGGGTCGAGACGGTGCGATGGCTCGAGCATGTCGTGGGCGGGTCGGATGTCCTCGCGTCCCTGGCTGCCGACCCGCTCCCGGACGAGGAGTTCGAGCTGCCGGAGCTCGCGTTCGGCGACGGGGACGTCGTCGCCCGGTTTCGCAGGACCGTGGCGCATCTGGACGGGATCGCCGACACCTTCTTCGACGTGGAGCTGCGCACGGCCTTCCGTCGAGCCCTCACCGCCGCGGGGCCCCACCTGTTTCGCAACGGCTCCTCCATCGACCCCGCCCAGACCGCCGCAGCCATCAGCTGGACCCTGATCCGGGCCAACGGGCTCAAACCCCCGATCGGCCCGCTGACCCAGAAGGAGCTCACCGCCCGGCTCGGCCTCTCCGGATTCCCCTCGTCGCGGGCCCACGCCGTCAACCGCCTGCTCGGCGTGCCGCAGCCAGCGTGGGTGAGGCGACCCGCGGGTGCCCTGGACCTCGAGGTCCTCGCACGCACCGACCTCCTCACCTCCCGGACGAAGCGGGAGATCTGCTCCCTCCGGGACAGGGCGCGGGAGGCCGAGGCCCAGGTGGTCGCCCGAGAATCCACCCAGCCGACTGACCTGGAGCTCGACCTACGACACGTCTCGTGACGAGCTGGTCCACCCTCCCAGCCGCACGTCCCGGGGGTTGTCGACAGCGCAAGCGATCCGGTCGAGGAAGTGCCGTCGCATCGCGGGCAGCGCATGGAGTCGGTGCCATCGAGCCTCGGTCGCCTCGTCGTCGCCCGGACGGGGCTTCCCGGACACCCAGCGGCATCGGAACGTGTGGTCGAGATACTGCGCCACGTCGCCGTTGTCGTGAACGACGGGAGGTCCGGCCGACACCCAGACGAGGCGTTCCACCTCGACCACGACCGACGCTTCTTCGAGAACCTCGCGCACAGCCGTCACGTGCGGGTCCTCTCCCGGGTCGACGATGCCGGTGACCGGCGTCCACTCCCCGTTGTCGGCCCGCCGGATGAGGAGCACCTCGTAACCGGCCCTGTCAGTGCCGTCCTCAGCGCCGTCCTCAGCGCCGTCCTCAACGCCGACCTCAGTGCCCTCGTCGGCGCCCTCCGTCGCCGGACGCAGCACCACCGCGGTGGCGCCGGGCAGCCACAGCAGGTCCTGGCCGACCTTGGTGCGCAGGTGGGCGACATAGGGCGGGATGGGCATGGGCCGACCCTAGCCGCCCGCTAGGGTCGGCCCGTGAGCAGCGAGATCTTCGACCCGGCCGAGTGGGACGTCGTCCCCGGTTTCGACTTCACCGACATCACGTACCACCGGCGCCGCCATGTCGAGGGCCGTCCGCGTCCGGAGTCCGGTGTCGTGCGGGTCGCCTTCGATCGGCCAGAGGTGCTCAATGCCTTCCGACCGCACACGGTCGACGAGCTCTACCGGGCCCTCGACCACGCCCGGATGACCCCGGACGTCGGCGTCGTGCTCATCACCGGCAACGGACCGTCACCCAAGGACGGCAAGTGGGCCTTCTGCTCGGGCGGCGACCAGCGGATCCGGGGCCGCTCCGGCTACCAGTACGCCGACGGTGAGACCGCCGAAACGGTCGACGAGGCGCGCGTCAAGGCGCAGGGCGGCCGCCTGCACATCCTCGAGGTCCAGCGACTCATCCGGACGATGCCCAAGATCGTCATCGCCGTCGTCAACGGCTGGGCCGCGGGCGGGGGCCACTCGCTCCACGTCATCTGCGACCTCACGATCGCGTCGCGCGAGCACGCCCGCTTCAAGCAGACCGACGCGGACGTCGGGTCCTTCGACGGCGGCTACGGATCTGCCTACCTGGCCAAGTCCGTCGGCCAGAAGTTCGCCCGCGAGATCTTCCACCTGGGGCGCACCTACACCGCCGAGGACATGCACCGGATGGGCGCGGTCAACATCGTCGCCGACCACGCCGACCTCGAGAAGGAGGCCCTCCAGGCCGCCTCCGAGATCATGGGCAAGAGCCCGCAGGCGCAGCGGATGCTGAAGTTCGCCTTCAACCTCACCGACGACGGGCTGATGGGCCAGCAGGTCTTCGCCGGGGAGGCGACGCGGCTGGCCTACATGACGGATGAGGCCGTCGAGGGACGAGACCAGTTCCTCGAGAAGCGCGACCCCGACTGGACGCCGTTCCCCTGGTACTACTAAGCCCCGGTGTCTTCGCAGGTCAGCGGCACTTTAGGGCTCCGCGGTCCGCAGTGAGTCCGCAGGAGGGGCCAAGGCCGCCCGCATGAGGCCTGCCGCAGCCTTCCTGGTCTGGTCCCCTGCCGTGGGCCACAGGTGTGCATAGGTGCTCAAGGTGGTGGTGGCCGTGGCGTGCCCGAGTGCTCGCTGGACCGTCACGACGCTGCACCCGTCCGCGATCAGCCCGCTCGCGTAGAAGTGCCTCAGGTCATGAAGGCGCACCCACTCGAGGCCGGCCGACTTCCTGGTCGCCCTCCATCGCCATGTCACCGCGTTGTCATGCATCGGCAGACCGTCTATCGAGAAGAGCCACGGCTCCGGCGTCTCATCGGTGAGTGACTTCACATGCTCTGACAGCAGCGCCAGCAACTCGTCCGGGAGAGAGACGACACGCTCTGATCCGTACTTCGGGGGCGCAACCATGTAGCCCCGGCCGTCTCGCTGGATCTGGCGGGACACCTTCAGTTCACGCCGCAGAAAGTCGATGTCTGTGACTTGCAGGCCGGACGCCTCCCCGAGCCGGAGACCGGCGAAAGCACACAGAGCAACATACGGCCGAAAACCCTTTCGCGACGAGACGCGCCCACTGTCCGCACACGCCAGCAGTCGCCCGACCTCCTCAACATTCGGAACCCGCATGGCAGCCTCAGGCTTCCGCGCGCGCGGCAGGACCACGCCATCGGCCGGGTCGGCCGCGATCACCTTGTCCTTGACGGCCGCACGGAACACCGAGCGAAGGATCACGAACTTGGTCTTGATCGTCGTCGCGGCCAGACCGTCCACGCTCATGGACTTGACCCATGCCTCGACGTGGGACCGCCGGATGGTCTTCATTGGCAGGTCCCCGAAGGGCACGGCCTTGATCGTGCGGTCCGCGTTGTCTCTTGTCGACGCGACCCAGAGTTGGCGAACGGACCAGTCCGCGTAAAACCTCGAGAACGTGATCTTGCCGGCACTCGGGTCGACGTACGTCCCCGTCACGACAGCGGTCGTGACCTCGTCAAGCCATCGCTGGGCATCGAACTTGCGCGAGAAGTGCCTCGCATGCTCCTTGCCAGCGTCGTCGCGGTAGCGGGCTCTCCATCGGCCGTCAGGCCTCTTCGCGATGCTTGCCATTTGCCGTCTCCCTTTCACGACGACGCACCTGCTTCAGTCGATTGCGTTCCCTCTGGCACTCGGGCTTGCGACAGTACGTGCCCTCACTCTCCTTCAGCCTCCGCTTGGGAGTGAACGGCATACTGCACGCCGAGCAGACGTACGTCCGATCGGCATCATCTGGAGCTCCCACGTGGGCCAGCACATCGGCGACGTAGAGGGCGCACGTCGTGTTCGCGACCAGCGCCAGTTCGGGCCGTCTCTGCTTTGGCCAACGCATCGTCGGCGCCAGCCAGCTAGAGGCCATTACGCGATCGAGTGAGTAGGTCAACAGATGACGCGTCGCATCCTGGTCGAAATCGCCCCTCTCGCGGGCCTCTCGGACTCTTCTTACATAGTGCTCGTCGAGGATCCCACCCTTGAGTACGTCATCGACCATCCAGTCGGGAGTCCGTTCTCTGCGCAGTCGTAGGTGGTCGGCGATGTGCTCGAGGCCCCGGAGATGCTTCACGAACTTGGTCACGGCCGAAACCTTGAGTCCCAGCGCACCATCTGGACCGGTGCCTGGGGCGCATGATGGGTTCAGGGAGCCGAACTGCCTAGACGATGCCCGACGGACGCGTGGTCCGTCATGCCAGAGCGGCAAACCATGCTCGCCGCACAGGTCAGGTGCGCCGAAGAGTCTGCAGTGAGACGCGAGCTGCTGGGCAGCTGCCTCGCGCTCCATCATCTCGAGCTCGCCAAGGTGAGTCATCACCTCGTGAAGGGTGTCCCCCAACGGACGAGCCCGACTGTCGTAGTCGTCGTCCGGCCGCACGCCTCTCGGCGACACCAACTCGGGCTGGCCCGGGAGCATCACCCACCACTCCCCCTCAAGGAGCTTGGCGTTGGCCGTCTCGTACCGCCAAATCCCTGGGCTCAGCACGTCCACTTTCCACCTCTAACCATTGACGTAACCGCTGAATAACCAATACATGCTCGACAACAGTCACATGCTTGACCACGCTGAGTCAAGAGGTTCCGACCGGAACCAACGACGAAAGGCGTTGAGACATGGATGAACTGCTCACACTCAGAGAGGTGGCGGACTGGCTCAGGGTTCCCGAGGCCACCTTGCGGTGGTGGCGCCACTGCAGACAGGGACCGGCGAGCTTCCGGCTAGGTCGCCGCGTCATGTACCGACAGGCGGCGGTTGAGCGCTGGCTTCAGGAGCAGGCCGCCGGAGATCCCACAGCCCAAGCATCATCAACGCCCCGACGCCGGTCCACGTGAGGCGGTGCGGTAACCGCGGCTCGCATGAAAAGCAGGACGGAGGTCTGGACAGATGAGCCATGGAACGCGCCGTGCCCGAGGCGGATCCGACACGGCGCTGAACAACTCGGCAGCGAGCCTTGAGCCCGATGCCAGTCAAGGAGGGGGCCATGACAGCGGTCCCTCGCCGCGACGGCGCCGTCGAGAGCCCACCCCGCTACGACCGCTCCGGAAGGCGGGCTCCACAGCGCCACGCTTCGCGGCCTTCCAGCGGCTCTGTGAGGCCCTGGAGGATCGACAGGGATCTGCGATCACCCGAAGCGCAACCAAGGCTCGGGCCCTCTGCCCCGGACACGAGGACTCCGAGCCGTCACTCTCCATCACCGGGATCGAGGGCTCGGTCCTGGTGTACTGTCACGCCGGCTGCGACACCGAGGACGTCCTCGAGGCGCTGGACCTCACGAAGGCGGATCTGTATGACAACCCCGCCGGCGCACACTATGAGTACGTAGACGGGGCCGGTCGCCCGACGCGCACGGTGACCCGCTCGGCCGACAAGCGGTTCAGCCAGACCGGCGGCAGCCATGCGAGTGAACTGTTCCGGCTGCCGGAAGTACTTTCTGCCGTGATCACCGGCGAGGTGGTCTATCTCGTCGAAGGTGAGAAGGACGTTTTCGCGCTCCAGGCGCTCGGCGTCACTGCCACGACAGCGCCGATGGGCGCCAGCAGCTTCCATCGTGTGGATGCGACTCCGCTCAGCGGCGCGCGCGTAGTCGCGGTCGTGGACCGCGATGGGGCCGGCGACGGCTGGGCGTTGCAGGTCCGGAAGAAGCTGCGCGAGGTGGGTGCCTCGGTGACGTTCGTGCGGGCGGCAGTTGGGAAGGACGCCGCCGACCACGTCGCTGCTGAGCGCGGGGTCGAGGACTTCGAGCCGTATGAGATGGGGCCGGCCCCCATGGAGGATGCGAGCTCCGACGATCGTGGCCCTTCCTGGGCCCCGATGGACTTGAGCGCCTACCTCGACGGCACTTTCCGCGCGCATGAACCAACACTGCTGGCACGTAGCGACGGCGTCAGCCTGCTGTATCGCGGGCTGACACACTCGCTCCACGGCGAGAGCGAGTCGGGCAAGTCCATGGTGATGCAGAGCGAGGCCGTCCGGCTGCTACAGGCTGGCGAGCTCGTCTTGTGGCTCGACTTCGACTCGGACCCCGCATCGGTAGTGGAACGCCTGAGGCTACTCGGAGCCACCGATGAGCAGATGGGCGCCGGGTTCCGCTACGTTCACCCCGAGGTGAGTCCGCACACTGACGCCAGTGAGTGGGCGGAGTGGGAGGCCCTGCTCACGGAGTCCTACTCTCTGGTGGTCTTCGACGGAGTCACTGACGCCCTCGTGCTCTTGGGCTACGAGACGATCAACAACGACCACATCGCCGCGTGGAACAGGACCTACCCGGCGCGGTTGGCTCGTGAGACCGGGGCGGCTGTGGTCATGATCGACCACGTCACCAAAGAGGGAAGCACGCGAGGCCGCTTCGCCATCGGTGGCCAGACCAAGATGGCCGGTCTCACCGGAGCGGCCTACACCGTGGCGGTCGACAAGCCACTTGGACGCGGACTGCGAGGAGTGATCGTCCTCCGAGTCGCCAAGGACCGGCCCGGCTATGTTCGCGGGCACTCGGGTGCCTGGCGAGCTGATCGGACTCAGGAGGCTGCCCGAGTGGTGGTGGACTCGACCGGCGAGACAGTGATCGTCTCCGTCGAGCCCCCGCAACGCCGAGACGATCCGACCGAGTTCCGCCCGACCACGCTCATGGAGCGCATCAGCGATGTGTTGGAGGATGAGCCACTTGGACTCAACGCGGTCAATAGGAGTATCCGCGGGAAGGCTGAGCACGTGCGGAGGGCGTTGAAGGTCTTGATTGATGAAGGCTACGTCCGAGTCGAAGACGGGCCGAAGGGCGCCCACATCCACCACCGGGTCCGAGCCTATCGGCAACGTGACGACGAGAAATCAGACCAGTACCAGTCCGGGACGCACTAGGTGGATCGCCAGGCACTGTGACCGTGTCCCCGTCCTAGAGAACGGGACGGGGACACACTCGATCACCGTGTCGGGGACGTGGTGGGGACACGGTGGGACACGGTCTTTTGCTAGACGCCATCGTTGTCCCCAGGGCTTCCTGTCACGTTCGCTCGAGCGACTCAGCCCGCGCGGCGACGGCTGGTGGGCCTACGTCGTGTGGACCGTCGTGGGCGAGGTCATGGTGGTGCAGCAGTGGCTGCCTGCTTGGCTACTGAGACCGGCCCGAGCTGCATCACCCTCTAGGCGAGGCCAGGGCGTCTTGCGTCGCACTCCGGGAACTATCAGTCCTCGAACAAGCGCCGAGAGTCACTGGCGTCGGACACGTACTCGATCCGCTCTGAGAGCTCGCGTCCGATCCTGTCAACTTCCACAATCCGTGCGACGCGGAAGTTGACCTGATCCCCAAGGGAGAGATGCTTCAGTAGAAGTTGTTCTGGCTCGAAATGGACCTCATGCGCCGGGGAGTTCTTCGCCACGGTCGTCTTCACCTTGGCCATGCCAGACATGCGCAGCTCGGTGATGCGCCCCGAGACGAACGTGTACTCGGTTCGCGTTGTGACCTCGCTCTGTCTAGCAAGGTACTCACGACCGCGACTAGTGAGACTCACCGCGCGCACTTCCCCGCCTGAGGCAGCCCACGTCATGTCCAGGTCGAGCTCGTGTTTACGCAGGACGTCCACGAACTTGCTCGCCGAGGTAAGGACGTCTGAGAAGGGCACTAGGTCACCCTCGTTCTCGACCTCTGCAAAGAGTTGCATGGTCCTGCGCACAGCGCCGTCAGCCACACTGGAGTCCACGGGAACGTCTGCAACGCGGTCCCGCTGCGTCACCAGAGGCCGTACATGAAGCACCGTGCTGCCCGAGGAGAGGCCCGTTAGTTCCAGGGGCACCTCGTCGTGGGCTGCTGCGGACACAGTGTCTTGAAGAGGACGGAAAAGCGCGTCGCCTATGTCGAAGGTCAGTCCCCCGCTGGCACTAGGTCCCACCAGCCGCAGCGTGAGTTCTTCAGTCAGCGTCGCGTCCGGGTCGAAGGACCGGAGGGCATCCAAGTAGTTCCTACGGCTCTCCGTCTCGAAGGCGTCAGGGGCCACAAGTCGATCCACAAGGAACCGCTCCAGATCCGACATCGCGTCCCTTCGGTGGCGCGCGAGGAGACGACGCTGGGCTTCGTTCACAACGTCACCTCCACGTAGCCTCGGACCGTCTTTACAGTGTCGACGGTAGGGCCACCCGGTGTCACTCCTGGAGTGCGGCATCTTTGCCACCAGTCGTCCCAAGCGCCACGCGCGCTGAGGTAGCGGTAGTCCGTTGGCGTGAGCTCGTTAGTCTTGAACGGAGACACGACAGGTCTGTATGGAACCTCAAGTGGACTCAACAGGTACTCGCGCCCGATGGACTCCCGCTGGAAGGCCCCTGTTATCCACCCCGAGCCAGGCTTCCCCTTGATGGCGTCCCGAGACTCTCCATCGAGCAGTACTGAGAGGTCGAGGTTGTTGGGGTCCAGTTTGCTGCTCACGAAGCTTCCGCCTAGCCACATCGCTTGGACGATGTCGCGGTCGCCGAGCACCGGTGCGTTCATCTCCTGGACTCTCAGGAAGGTCGCCCAGTACCGTTCGAGGCCGTCCCAGATCTTTGCCCGCGTTCTAGAACGTTGGAACTTGGGGTGGTGCACGAGCACGGCCTTGGCCTCGTCCAGCGAAACGCGGACCCGACCGGGCGGCGGAAACTGGGCGCCGTCATCCAACCAGCCCGCCCACGATGACGACATGATCCGCTCCCCCCGGATTGATCTTTGCACCAGTTCAACGGAGTTTGCCCGAACTGTCTCCGACCCGCTCGCCGAGGCTTCGGTTGAGACCAAACCGTGACTGCCGGCGTACTGAGGCGGCCGCCCCCGCTGCACGATGGAGGTCAGGCGAACGCACTCGTTGCGTTGGTCGCCGCCGGTGGCGTGTTGACGACATGCCACCAGGCGACACCAAGGGAAGCCAGTTGACCAGGGTCGATCCGCCACACAGGTTCGAACATGCGAGAGGCCGACCAGAAGTCCTGACCGGCCCCGCGACTGCTATCAGGCCTTTGCCGTTTCGTCGCGCCACTCCAGCGCCATCTTGACGACCTCAGCCGGCACGACGAACCCCTTCGCGCGCTGGAACCCCGACACGTTCGGATCGTAGTCGGGGGCGAGAAGGTCATCGGCGTCCTCGGGAAGCAGCCCGGCCTCCACCGCTTCGGCAGTCAGTCGGTTGACCGGGCGGGTGAAGCCCTTGAGCGAGCGGTTCGCCGGGTAGTTTCCCAGCTCGTATACGCGCTCCCGCGAGACGTATCCAGTGCCGTTCTTGATCGCGTCGAAGATGACGGCTACCTGGACGAAGTGCCGGCTGAGCAGCTTCCCGATCACATCCAGGTACGCCTCCTGGGTCCATCCCGACGGCTCGATCGCCTCTGTCGAAGTCGACACGTTACCGTTCGTCACGATGGACGACTGGCCGGTCACACGAGCCTCGAGCTGGTCGATGACCTGGAGCAACTCGATCCGCACCGGCGTAGGCCAGCTCGACACGTCGATGGTGATGTTGACCCCGTTCATGGGATCCTCCTGAGTGCTGGCCCCGGGGCGGTGATTCTCTGTGCAGGAGACGTCCCGGGACTGGTTTTCTCTGACAACAGAACTCTATAGACGACAACAGGTATACACAAGACTCTAAAGGTATCTAGTTGCTCTGGATAGTGCGGCTTCGTGCGGGAGCTCCAGCCGTGGCTGGGCTCAAGTGCCGGCGTGGGGAGGGGTCAGGTTCGTGCCACGAGAACGGAAGAGGGCGGCCATGGCCCCTCCCGCCGACTGATGAGAGGGGCCAGGTAGGGAACGGAAGAACTGCTAGTCGTGCTGCATCGCCGCGTCCCAGGTCACCGGATGGCCCCACCTGAGATCGTGGCCACCGTTGCGCGTGCTTACGGCAGCCGGGAGGGCTGCGAGCAAGGCCTCAGGGCGTCGTAAAGAGTTTGACGGGCGACGCCGAGGTCACGCGCGATCCGAGCCTTAGGAACCCCGGCCTCCACCTTCGCTCGGGCGGCCTCCACCTGTTCGGGGCTGAGTCGGCGGGCCCGGCCTCGGTAGACCCCTCGGGCCTTGGCAGCTTCGATCCCCTCGCGCTGTCGATCTTTGATGAGTGCTCGTTCGAGCTGGGCGAAGGCTGCCATGACCTGGAGTTGGAAGATGGCTAGTGGGTCCGCCCGGACTGCCGGCTGGAAGGTGAGTCCTTCCTTTAGGAAGCAGACCGCGACACCGTCGCGCGTGAGGTTGGTGACGAGCTGGTCGAGATCGATGACGCTGCGGGCAAGTCGGTCCATGGACGCGACGATGATCGTGTCCTCGTCTCTGGCGTGACCGAGCATGGACCTCAGGGCCGGGCGGTCTGTGCTGGCGCCGGAGGCGCGATCGGTGAACCATCGGTCGGGCTCGCCGGGCAGAGCATCGCGGATGGCCGTGAACTGCCGGTCGGGGCTCTGGTCGTTGGTGGAGACTCGCACGTAAGCGAGAACCTGTCCGGGCATGTCTTGACCTCCCTTCGGATGTGTCGATCGTCATCGGAACAGACCCCAACCGGACAGACTGGGGCGCGCTGATGTGGTGTCCGGCTGAGGTGTACTTGGTTGGGCATGGGACGCGAGCACTCAGGAACGCATTGCCGGCGCGATATTGCCCATTTGCGCGCATCACGCTGTCGCGGGGCAGCGTCGGGTGTGACGCCGCCCGGCAGGAGGCCCACGCCGATCTCGTGTCCCCCTTCCGGCACCATGTCTTGGCAGGCGGGTCTGCGGGGCCCATTCCGGGGACATGGAAGTTGGTCCTGCCGGAAGTCTCCAGCTCCTAGAAGTTCTTCGAGAGAGCTATGTTCCAGCTCTGAGACTCCATCTCGCTCTTGCTGTAGTTGAGGGTCTCGTTGCCAGCAGGGCCGTTGATCTCCAGGGTGTATGCCGCTGAGTCGACGACCTCGGAAAGGAAGACGATCCACGTGCAGGAGTTGGCGCCTCCCGTCCCGTCGCCTGCCATTGTTCCTGTTCCTGCGATTTCACCGTTGGCCAGGCGCAGGGTGACGTTCGTGCCGACGATGTACTTCGCCGAGTAGCTGGTGCTGGTGCAGTCCGAGTCTCCGGAGGGCAGATCGCTGATGGCCACCATGAGGGCATGGGTATCCGGGCGGGTGCCTTGGTAGATCGCGTAGGCAGCGGCCAGGATGGCGATCAGGACAACGCCGAGAAGGATCCGCGGCGACCGCCGAGGTTTCGGTCCGGGATGGGTCGGGGGGTGGACCCACGGCGCCTCAGGTGCTGCCGCTGCCTGTGGCAGGTGCCGGCCGCAATTTGAGCAAAACTTGGACGACGGTTCGTTGGCCGCGCCGCAGAGTTGGCAGGTCATTGGGGTTTCCCTTCAAGGTCGTTGGGTGGGCGAGTGGGAGTGGCGCGGCTGCTACTCATAGGTCTGTAGACCGAAAAGTAGCGGGCGGGAAGCCTTCCTGTTCGTGGAAGGCGATCTTCAGCGGGCTGTGGGTGTGAACCTGCGGCGCTACCGGCTGGAGAGAGGCCTGTCACAGGAGGCCTTCGCCGAGTTCGTCGGGGTACACCGCACGTACATGGGTGATCTGGAGCGGGGTGAGCGGAACCTGACCCTGCGCAGTGTCGAGCGGATCGCTGACCGACTCGGCGTGGATCCCTTGGGCCTGTTCCTGATTGACCGGTAGGCGGACGGGCGTCATGAGCTGGATCCAGACGGCCGTTGTCCGGCGCTGGCCGTAGTCTCGATGTCAGGCAGAGTCGACAGGGGATGAGATGGCGGACGTGACCAGCGTCGTGGACGTCGTCGTGACCACGGTGGCCCAGCGATCCGTTGGCGCGGGGTTCGGCGGCTTGGTCCACTTGCTCGGGCGCCGACGGAAGCCGTCGGATGGGGGCACGGACGCCGAGAGGGCCCAGGCCGCGGCCAGGTTCCTGCATGCCGTCATCGACTACAGGACGACGCTGACTGTCCTGGCCGGCGTCCGCGCCACCCTCAGCGGCGTGTTCATCACGGTCCCGCTGCTCGTGCGTCAGATCAATCGGATCCCGCACCTGACCACGGAGGTCACGGATGCGTACGCGGCCTTCTACACCGTCGGTTCGGCGTCCGTGCTGGCGGAAGCGGACTCGGTGCTTGTCTCACTGGACCGAGCCAGCGAAGTCTTCCACGCATCCTCGCGGCGCGAACGCGGCCGACGAGTCAACGAGGCGTTGGCGGATCTGGATGCCGCTATAGAGAAGCTCGTGGCGGTCGTGCGCGTCGACCGTCGGTTCAAGCCGATCGAGGGCGCGGCCCCAGAGCATCGAGCACCCGGCGTATGAGTCGTTCGGTTCTGCAGCCGAGCCGTGGTAGTGGCTACAAGGGCTCGTCGCCGAAGTCCGGGGCGTACGGGTAGCCCGCGCTGTAGCCGCCCCAACTCGTCGAGGCATTGAGCGGGGCTTGGGGGGAGCGGGACAGCACGTCGACGACGCCTTCGACGGCCTTGACGCAGACGATGACGACGTCGGCGAGGTCGCGGACGGCCCGGAGGCCCGCTGTACCGGCGTCGGGTGAGTGTTCTCGGAGCTTGCTGTAGGCGACGACCACCAGGGCAGCGGCTGCCGCGACGGACAGGACGATCAGCATGGGTTCTCCTTTGGCATGGGCAGGAGGCCCGCCACGCGACGGGCCTCCTGTGCGTGGGGTCAGTGCCGGGCGCGGGTGCGCTTGGCGTGGGCCTGAGCCTGCTGTTGGGCGCGGCGCTCGGCCCGGTTGCGCGGTGTGAGCAGCTCGTCCCACGCGTCCGCCTCGGTGGGGACCGCCTCCGCCGCTGTGGTGCTGGCCGCGCGCGGCGTGCCGCTGGAGGTCGCGGCCGCGTTCGGAGCCGAGCCGGAGGGGTTCTCTGGCACCGATCGCAGGTGCCGGCCGACGTGGGCGGTCAAGCCCGGTGCGATGACGAACGGCAGGACCAGGACCTCGAGCAGGCCCCGCAGCCACGGCGCCGCGACGAAGACCGCGGCGAGCCGGTGCACGACCAGGGACTGGCTGACCGGACGGACCAGCCGAGCCACCGACCTCACTGTTCGGGCGAGGGCCTGGCTGATCGGGTGGGTCGCCACGCGGGTGACGAACCCGCCGACGGCAGAGCCGGCCTCACCGAGGCTGTTGGCGATGCGGACGCCGGTCGGCCCGAACCTGGCGAGCGTGCCCCTGGTCCACTGCCAGAGGGCGCTGGCGCCCGCGGTCAGCTTGGCCCCGATCCAGCAGACGGCTCGGGTCGCGGCGCGCCAGACCGCCGGGACGCTCAGCACGGCGGCAGTCACCGTCCCTGGCCCGGCCGTCCGGATGAGGCTCCCGAGGCCGCGCAGGCGGGCGCTGAGGCGGGCGAGGGTCGGGTTGTTGGCGAAGGCGGACAAGACGGTGCGGGCGTGCCGGAGCACCCAGCCCGCGGCTGCGCGGGGGAGGGCGAGGGCGGTGTCGAGGGCTCGGCGTGCGCCGCGTCGCAGGCGGAGCAGGATCCCGAGGCGTTCCTTGGTGGTCGGGTCGGGGACGGCGTAGAGACGCCCGTCCATGGTGGCGGTGCTCATGATCTTCTCCTTCTGTGGGATGAGTCGCCCGGCACCGCTTGGCGCGCCGGGCATAACGAAGGCCCGCCACATCGGTGTGGTCGGGCCTGGTTCTTCGGTGCTGTTCTGTTGTGGGTGACGGCTCGCGTCCTAGCGGTCGGTGGGGGAGATGCCCTGGTCGACCATGAGCGTGAGCAGCTGCGCGAGCCGGTAGTCGGGATCGCAGCGCAGGGTCCGGTCGAGCGCGACCCGAGTCAAGGCGCCGTTGCCGTGCCACCAGGCATGGGCCGCCAGCACGGTCAGGGCCGGTGCGGCGTGACTGTCGGGCAGCAGAGTGCATAGCCGGACCAGCCGGGAACGCAGACGCAGGTCAACGCTCGGGTCGCCGCTCGTGTGGGGTGCCGGCCCGAGGAGCTTCAGGACTGCCTGGACGTCGTCGGGCAGGTCGGCCGGCTTGAGGGTGCCTGGGGTGAGCCAGGCGATGATCCCGTCGCGCAGGCCCACGTCCTGCAGGGTGCGGGTCGCCCAGGAGGCGTCCTGTGCCATGAGCTCGGGTGGGTCCTCGTCCGGGTCGAGGACCCTGGCCCAGATGCCGGCGACGACCCGCGGCTGGAGGACCCGCCGGGGTCGGGGCCGGTCGAGCAGCCGTCCGACGAGCCGGGCCTTCTCCGTCGGTTCGAGCTGGGCGGCAAGCGCGGCGCGGTCCGGCAGCGGCGCGACGCCCTGCCCGACGAACTCGGACGCGACCGCGGTGGCCGACTCGTCCTGCTCGAGCAGCGTGCCCTCCGGGGGGCAGCAGCCCGGGTCGGCGCACTCGAGGGATCGCCACCGGCCACCCGTGACGAGCAGTCGGTCTCTGATCCCGATGCCCTCTTCGGCCAGCACGGCGGCGAAACCGTCGAGAACGGTCGCCGCGTGTCCCGCGCTGTCGCCGTACCCGATCGCGATGACCTGGTCGGGTTCCTCCCGGAGCAGTGCAGGCATGAGCGCATCAACGGCGCGCTCGGGATGGTCGGGGGCGGGGAGGTCGATACGGGCAGTGAGCCCGACGCGCCCGTCCTTCAGGGCGATCGCGACGATGGAGTCGGTCGGCTGGAAGCCAAGGATGTAGGGGACTGCGGCGAGTAGTTCCGCTGGGGAGCGCAGATGCATGGTCGTAGTGCTCACGAGGGCGTCCTTCCGGTCTGGCCCGGAACTGCGTCAGGGCATGAGAAAAGGCCCGACACGGGAGCGTCGAGCCTTTGGTGCCGAGGGGGTTTGTCCAGCCCTCGTGCGGGCGTGGTGATCCCAGTTCCTCGTAGCACCTAGTATAGCGTATTTCTTTCTGTAAGAAGAACTTTGGCTTGGTTGATCACTCCGGCGAACCTGAACAGTGCCTCCCGGCGCTTCCGCGACGCGACGCGAGGTGTTGTCAGTCGACCTCGGGTTCCCGGTCCACGACTAGGACCTGCCTCAGGGGCAGCCGGGCGCGCCACCGGCCCGGGAGGGATGAGTAGTTGTCCAAGGTCAGGGTGGTGATGTCGGCACCGCTGAAGAGCCGTAGGTTCTGCCGCTCGCGCTCGAGCTCCAGGGCGTCTCGGCTGTACGTACCGAGGGTGACGAACAGCCCCAGCTCGCTCGATGAGAGTGTGCCGATCAGTCGCTGAACATCGGGCCGGCTCTGGGTGCCGGTCGTGTGTTTGCACTGGACCTTGATGATGGGCGGCTCAAGACCCAGCGGGTCGCGGTGGGCGATGACGTCGATGCCGCCGTCGGACGCGTAGGGGGTGACTCGGGCTTGGTAGCCAAGGGTGCGGAGTAGATCTGCAGTGAAGTGTTCGAACTCCTCGTGGGAGAGGTCGGTGAGGAGGGTGCGCAGGATGAAGTCGCGCGAGTACTGCTCGATCCGGGTTGCGTTGGGCTCTTCCTCGGCCCACACGGTCGCCCGCTCGCTCTGGTTCGTGATGGGGGTCGGCGCCGGGTCGAACGGCTCATCCGACTCTGAGTCGAGGAAGCGTTCGAACGTCTCTACGCCCTTGCGCACCTGGAACAGGGTGAGAGCCGACCCGATCTCGTACAGCACGGTTTGGGGGAACAGGCCCCGCGAGACGCCAGTCCTGGTCCATCGCACCCGGCGCCGGTGGGGGTGCCGTTTGACGTGCTGGTGGTACTCGTAAGGTCCTTCGACGACGCCGAAGTTGATAGTCCCGTCCGGTCTGTAGGGGGCCACAACGATGTCACCGACCTGCATGGTGTAGGCGAAGCGCAGCAGGATGCCTGCCCACACCGGGATGGCTCCGGCCTTGGCGCTGGGGTAGGTCCGCTCCAGGCTCGCCTTCATACGCTCACGGTCGTCACCGATCGTGCGCAGGTCAGGCATCTCTTCCCAGCCGATGGAGATGAACCCCTGCTCCACCAGCTCGGAGCCGAAGGCATCGTTGTGGATGCCCCACATGTTGGTCATCCGTCACGCTCCACGTCGCTGATGCCTGTCCGTCGCGTGGCGGGGTGCCCGCGCGCCGACCCCAACCATGAGCCTCCTGTGGCGGGCAACTGGATCACCCCATCTCGCCAGTGTCGGACTTGGGCCCGGTGTACCCGATGGCGGCCAGATGCGCCTCGAGCACCTCGTACAGGGCCTCGCCGTCACGGCTGACCAAGTGCCGGCTCGAGCCGTCCGGGCGCCGCGCCCGGTAGTGGATCTTTCCGGTCTCGCCCGTGTGACGCCAGGCAACCTCGATGACAGGAGTCGACAGCTTCGGCATGTGCTGAGCGTGCCACACCGCTCGGACGTTGGGGCGTTCATCTTTGACCGGATGGCTCCACGCACGACTCACATCCGGACGGGACCTCGAGGGTGGTAGTCGCCCGCTAGCCAGGCGAGGAAGGTGGCGGTGCGCCCGACGTAGGTCTGGACGGTGTTGCGCCGTAGCCCAGCGGCTTTCAACTCTCGTTCGAAGCGTTCCAGTTCTCGCTCAAGGTCTGCCAAGGTCCACGTTTGACGATCCATCGGTTCCTCCGTGACTCGGTCGTCTCAGTCCATGGTGACGCGACACGGGCGTGCTGCGGATGTTCGACCGGGGTGGCTGTGACAATGGTTCTCATGAGCACCGCAGCAGCGCTCCCCCGGGTCGAGGGACGGCACCGCAACACGGCCCTCGCCGCTGCTCGTCGTGCCCGGGCAATCGAGCTACGCACCCAAGGCTGGACTTACCAAGCCATCGCCGACGAGCTCGGCTACGCCAGCAAGGGCACCGTGTATCGGCTCGTGGCCCAGGCACTGGCGCGGGAGATCAGCGATGCCGTCGAGGAGCTGCAGCAGCTCGAGGCCGCTCGCCTGGATGCGCTGCAGGCGGCCATCTGGGAACAGGCCATGTCCGGCGATGTGGACGCCGCTCAAGCGGCCCTGTGCATCGTCATGTCCCGATGCCGGCTACTCGGGCTCCTCGACCGGCCGAAGGGGCTCAACGAGCCCTGGCAGCCGAGGACCGTCGTCCTCACGGCCGACGACCGGGCGGCCTTGGGCCTATGACGGGTTGCCTGCCTATGGGTTGCCTCCAAGGGACGAGATCGACCGCACGACGGTCGCGCGTCTTCCCTTAATGGGGAGCGCCCCGGTCCGGCAGAGCGGGGCGCCCGTGTTGCACCGACCCCGGCTTGCTTCGGGACCTTGCGCACTCGAGCGTCAGATCCATCCGATCGGCGATCGCACGGCTCATCCCGCGCGCCATGTTGATGGTCCACTTCCCGTCCACCTTGTTACTCGGGAAGACCATCATCCCGCCGATGGTGTAGCCGACCGCCACGAAGCTCTCCACTTCGTTCGGTGGCACGCGAGCGATCCGTGCAGCGGTTGACTGCCAATGGTCGTACGTGGGGATCACGGAGTCGCTGCTCAGGAAGAACTCCCCGAGATCCGATCTGTGGTGCAGGTACTCCCATGGGGTGGTGGTGTCGAGGTCGAATCGGTGGCCGTTGGGCAGCGGCTTGCTCCATAAGGCTTGGTGGTAGCGGCGAAGAGTCGGGCTGCTCCGGTCGGGGTCGTCCGTCGTCGCATCCGAGCGGAAGTCGAAGGTGACGTCGATCGTCATGCCGACCCGCCCGTTACTCCGAGACTGAGGATGCCGAGAGGTCGCCGGCACCCTCGAGCTGAGCCTCCAGCGCGCTCGCCACTGCCTCGAACTCGACAAGGGCGGCGGTGAGGTCTTCGACGATTTCCCGGGCGATCACGTCGGGGGAAGGCAGGTTGTCGAGGTCCTCAAGCGAGTCGTCCCGCAGCCAGGTGATGTCGAGGTTGGCCTTGTCCCGAGCGATGATCTCGTCGTAGGTGAACGACTTCCACCGCTCCGACTCGCTCCGCTCGCTCGTGGGGGATCCGGGCCTGTAGGCGGCCACGAACTCGTCGAGGTCGGCTCGACGGAGTGGGTTCTGCTTAAGGGTGAAGTGCTTGTTCGTGCGCAGGTCGTAGACCCAGAGCTTCTCGGTCCACGGGTGGCCAGGCCGGGCGACCTTCTTGTCGAAGAAGAGCACGTTGGCCTTGACGCCTTGGGCGTAGAAGATGCCGGTCGGCAGCCGGAGCATGGTGTGCAGGTCGAAGTCGGTCAGCAGCTTGCGGCGGATCGTCTCGCCGGCGCCGCCCTCGAAGAGGACGTTGTCGGGCAGGACGACGGCGGCGCGGCCGTTGGTGTCGAGGATGGTCATGATGTGCTGGACGAAGTTGAGCTGCTTGTTGCTCGTCGTGGCGACGAAGTCCTGCCGCTCGATCTCCCTGTCCTCGCGGACCTCCCGGCCGTCGGCTCCCACCATCGTCAGGGACGACTTGCGCCCGAAGGGCGGGTTCGACAGGACGATGGACCACCTCTGACCGGGGTCGGCGATGAGGGAGTCTCGGACCTCGATGAGCGACTCGCCGTTCGCGGTGCCCATGCCGTGAAGGAGCAGGTTCATCGCAGCAAGGCGGGCAGTGTTGTCGACGAGCTCGTAGCCGCTAACCAGCCCGTCGCGCAGTTTCTCCCGCTCGGAGGGCGTCATGGACTCCGCCCCGTGGGAGGCGTGCTCATGGGCGACCAGGAGGAAGCCAGCCGTTCCGCAAGCCGGGTCGACGACGGTGTCCGCGACGGTGGGTTGGATGACGTCGACGATGGCTTGGATGAGTGGACGGGGCGTGAAGTACTGGCCGGCGCCGGAGCCCTTGTCCGAGGCACCCTTTGACAGCAGCTCCTCGTACGCGTCGCCCTTGATGTCGGTGCCTGACTGCGACCAGTTCTCCTTGTCGATCAGGTCGACGATGAGCCGCTTCAGTTTCGCCGGGTCCTGGATCCGGTTCTGAGCCTTTCGGAAGATCGTCCCGATGACGCCAGGCTCTCTTGCCAGCCCGACGAGGATCTTGGTGTAGGTCAGCTCGAGCTGGTCTCCTTGGGCGTCGAGCAGGCGCTGCCAGGAGTACTCGTCCGGCACGATCTGCTCGGGCCTGAGCCTCCGGGTGGCCCGCTCGTGGGCCATCTTCAGGAAGAGCAGGTAGGTCAGCTGCTCGGTGTACTCGATGACCCCGACGCCGTCATCGCGCAGTACGTCGCAATAGGACCACAGCTTGTCAACCAGACGGCGGGCATCATTCATGTCGTTCATCTCCGTGCGCCTCGCGGCTGCACTTGCTCAGAGTGTCTTGATGGATTCTCGTCGAGACGGAGTTGGCTGACCGTACCGTAGGTTTGAAGGTCCAAGCCCGCGCTACTGACCTCAGACATTCGCAGACTCCAAAAGCAGTTCAGGCTGCATGCTCCCACCAGTCAACCTGCCCTCGAAGGCCGCCGTCAGCACCGCTTGCCTGAGCGACATAGTCCGTCGACGGGCGAGCTCGAGCGAGTTCTCGAGTTGGGTGCATGCCTCGAGGAGTGGCTCGACTTCGGCTAATGCAGACTGCTGCTCCTCAAGGCTCGGTAGCTGTAGTTGAATTTGAAGGTACTCGCTCGCCTTAATGTTGCGGATGTTGGTCGATGCAGTCTGCATCGGCGCAGTACCACCGGATTGGTGAAAAGCGTTGAGTACTAGATGCAGGAAGCGCGGCAGGACGCGATCTGGATTGGGGCGCATCAAGTGCATGAAGTTCGCACAGACCGACGGTTCATCTACGTGGCGCACCAACGCAACACGACCTACCGGGGTCTTCGGTCCCCCGCCAGACTTTTCCAAGAGGAGATCACCGGGGTGGAGCGCTCGGCCTTCGTACTGATTTCGTGTCAGGGACCGGGTCGCGGCGGTCGAGATCTCCAGTTCTCCATGACGCTTCAGTTCAGTGACCCGGATAACGCGAACGTCCATCTCATCCGCACCGCTCTCGCGGCCCCAGAGGCCACCGACGGAATGGGTCAGCAGATCGACGAGCGAAACGTACTTTGCTTCAGGCGTTGAGGTCGCGCGATTGATCCCACTGATGCGGAGCCCCTCTATGCGCTTCTGTTGATGCCGAAGTTCGACACTCGCAGCGTCCAAGCGGGAGAGGTGGTCTTCGATGAGTTCGACGATCATTCGCTGTTCCCGAATAGCATCGGGAAGAACAATCGGCCAAGACTTAAGGATCGTTTGACTAATGTTTCTCTGGGTCGCACCTTTGCCCATCGCGTCCAACTGGCGCCGCTGACTCATGAGGTAGTAAAAGAGGAACTTTGGATCGAGCTCGTGCCCGGGGATTGCAAAGGCAATCGCCTGATTTGTGGTTAGAGGGATACCCGCGATGCCCAGCTTGCCGATGGATCCGTACATGGCCACCAAGACAGCCCCCTCGGGGACCCGCTTGGCGGAGGAGCAGTCGAGCCCGAGTTGCGTGATGCTCTTAGCCGTCTTGGTCACGAGACCGTCGCTCAAGTCACCAATAACGGCCCAAGGAATGTCGCCTCCGTAGAACTGCTTGTTGCCAGCGGCTGGGGTTCCGCCGCTGCCCCAGCTAGCCACCTCAGACAGGGTCTTGCGCCGCCAACCCTTGGGCACACTGCTCACGCCGTCAGCTCCGCGTTCAGTTGGTCGAGGAGTTCGCCGGCGCGTTCGCCGAGGTCGCGAAGTGCGCCGTCGACGCCGCCCTTTTCCAAGAACGGGGCCTGGTCGAGGTTGTCGGCGGTGATGCCGGCGGAGGATGCGATCACTTCGACCATGCGGTCGAGCCACCACCTTTCGTGTGGGCTGAAGGTTGTCCCGGCTTGTTCCTGTTGGGCGAGCCACCCGGCATACCGTTCGCGGACGCGGTCGGCGTAGGGGACGAGTTCTGGTTCGGTTCCGACGGTATAGCGCAGCAGTGACACGAGGTCGGTCAGGGTGTGGTGATCGTTGCGGCGGACCCGGTCGACGTCGATGGCGGCGTACGCGTCCCAGATGAGATCGGGCGTCCAGTTGTACGGTGGCCGGGAGATGCGATCGGCGAGTTCCTGGATGTCCGCGAAAGCGATGCGGCGCTCCTTCGCCTCGCTGGCGAGCTGGATCGCGGTGATCTCGTCGCGGTGCTTGGTCAGGTAGGCGGCCCAGGACTTGACGATGGACCTGGCGCGGGTGGTGTCGACGACGCCGTGTGCGTCGATGAGCGTGTCTTGGTTGATCTCATCGATGACCCGGTCGTGGGTGGCACGGAGCTCCAAGAGGCGGGACCTCAGTTGAGGGTTGGCCGCCAAAGGCCTGATCGCCTCATCGAGCAGGTCCTGAAGGGCAGCGGCGGGGTCGGTGGCACCTTGGGTGACCTGTGCCTGGACGTCGGGATCGACGGCATCAACGAGGCGCCGGACGATGTCTCGCACCGGTGAGCCGGCGACGTCGTCAAGCTCGGCCCGCTCCTCCGGGGTGAGCTCGAGCTCGAGCTTGGCCAGGCGGGAGGCGAGCGTGGCGGTCTCGTCCTCGGTCAGGGACAGCGCGGCGGCCTTGTCGAGCAGCTTCTTGAGGGGGACGGCCTTGTCCCGGTTGAGAGGCGGCTCGACAAAGTCGTGTTCCGTGACGCCGACGGCGTCCACGATGACGAACCGGGTCTTGGCGGTGGCGTCCGGGGTGACCGACTGGAAATCGGCGGGAGGGATGGTGCGGGCGCCGCGGCCCTTCATCTGTTCGAAGTACTGCGCAGAGCGCACGTCACGCATGAAGAAGACGCACTCGAGGGGCTTGACGTCGGTGCCGGTGGCGATCATGTCCACGGTGACCGCGATGCGCAGCGACGGGGAGGTTCGGAAGGCCTGCAGTTGGCCCTTCGGGTCCTTTGCGGCGTACGTGATCTTGGCGGCGAAGTCGTTGCCCTTGCCGAACACCTCACGGACGGTGGTGACGACCTCCTCAGCGTGTGCGTCGTCCTTGGCGAAAATCAGCGTCTTGGGGACGGTCGAGCGGCCGGGGAAGATCTCGGTGAAGAGCCGATCCCGGAAGGTCTCCAGGACGAGACGGATCTGGGACTTGGCGGTCACGGCGCGGTCGAGCTGCTTGTGGGTGTACTCGTAGTCCTCCTCGAGCTGCTCGAGGCGCTCCTTGCGGGTGCGGCGATCGACCTTGGGGACGTAGAGGCCGGCGTCGATCTTTCCGCCCTTCTCGGAGATCTCGGTGCGGATCCGGTAGATGTCGAAGTCGACGTTGACCCGGTCGGCGACGGACTGGGGATAGGTGTACTCGGAGACAAGGTTCTGGCGAAAGAACGCGAAGGTCTGCTTACCCGGGGTGGCTGTCAGGCCGATGACGTGGGCGTCGAAGTACTCCAGGACGCCCCGCCAGACCCCGTAGATGGAGCGGTGCGCCTCGTCGACGATGACCAGGTCGAAGGTCTCTGGTGGCATCGCCGCGTTATACGCGACGTTGACGGGCGCGTCCGGGACGTAGTCGTCGAGCCCGGGGTCGTCGCCGGTGGTGACTTCCTCGTTCTTCAGTGCCATGAAGACTCGCTGAATCGTGGAGACGACGACGCTGGACGAGCTCAGCATCCCGGCCGAGGAGAGCTTGTCAACGCCGTAGAGCTCGGTGAACCGTCGACCGTCGCCGGGCGTGCGGTAGTTCTGGAACTCCGCGAGTGTCTGCTCGGCGAGGTTGTTGCGGTCGACCAGGAAGAGGATCCGCTGGAACCCGCCATACGTCAGGAGCCGGTAGGCGCTGGTGACGGCGGTGAAGGTCTTGCCGGCGCCGGTGGCCATCTGGACGAGGGAGCGGTCGAACTGCTGCTTCTTGAGGCTGTTCTCGATGCCGTTGATCGCGGTGACCTGGGCAGGTCGCAGGGGCGTCTCGTCGAGCTCTGGGAGGTCGCGCACCTTGGCGCGCCACGTCGGACGGCCCGGGTCGGCTTCAGCGTCGCGGAGGATCTTGGCCAAGGTCTCGGGCTTGGGGAAGTTGAAGACGCGGCGCGCGCGGGCGTCCGGGTCGTACCCGTTGGTGAAGTGGGTCTCCGTGCCACTGGCCTCGAAGACGAAGGGTAGCCGCCCGTCCACCGTTCGCGCGCTGAGCCGGACGTCAGCCGGCAGCCCGGCCGCATACATCGCCGACTGCCACTCCACGCCGCTCAGGGTCGTGCCCTCGGGCTTGGCCTCGATGACACCGACGACCTTCTTGTCGACGTAGAGCAGGTAGTCCGCCCGGCCGTGGCCGGGCTTCATCACCACCTCACGGCACGCGATCCCGGTCCCGGCGAAGAGGTTCAGGTTCTTCTTGTCTTGGACGGACCAGCCTGCCTCGGTGAGTTGGCGGTCGATGATCACCCGCGCGCGCTGCTCTGCGGCGAGCCGGGCCTCGCTGTCGACGTCCCCCATGTCCGCCACCATAGCCAGACCGAAGTCCCTTCATGGGACATATCGCTCGGTCGCGGTGGGCTCTGCGCCGTGCCTGGAGAGGTCTGGGGCAGTGGCGCAGGCTCGCGGGGGGTCACGGCGATCGGGCTCGCGGTCGTTGGTTGTAGCTGGGGGCAGCGTTAGGGCTTGCTCAGCGTGACCTACGAGGGCTCGACGTATCCACCGAAGTCCTTCACACATCCATCGACGTCAACGACAAGGCGCTGCACGTGTAGGACGCCTTCGGTGGGAAGAGCGATCAACGTTCCTGTGACGGCATGGGCCCGCCCATCGTCGCTGGCTCGCCACCTGAGCCGGCCGAGTTCTCCTATCGCGTCCTGTGCGACCCAATGATCGTCGTGACGCCGGATCGCGAGGCGGTCACCAATGCGGACCTCGCCGACCCTCACTGATGGTGCGGGTCTGGCCGCGAGGCCGTGGACGGGTGGCGTTCCGGCCCGGTACAGATCCTCGGCACTGGTCTCAGCAATGCCGACGAGCCGGTCGCCATTGGCTCGGGTGGAGATAACCGGGTAGTCGTCGAAGTGGGCCACGGGATCAGGCCCTCGTGAGCTTCGTCAGTCGCTCAGGCGCAGGGCCCGCCACCGGCTCATCGACGCGATAGCCCATCTCGCGCAGCGTTGTGGCGGCCGCGCCCGGAGCATCACGGACCGACGCTGAGACCTGCCGTCTGCGCCATCGCGCTCGACCCGCTTCGATGACATAGGTGAAATCGCGAGTGACGTCGATGGAACACTCGACTCGGAGCATCTGTAGCACGTCCTCCAGGCACGGCCTCATCCGTGGCCCGCCCAGCGCGAAGTGAAACTCGGACAACTGGGGAGTAGCCCGCTTCTTCGTGCCCTCGACCGCTTTGGCTCTCACCGCCGGCTTGCCGTGACCTCCTCGGAACAGCGCGAACACAAACTCGTCCCGGTGAGCATGGACGTGGAGGTGCGCGCAGGGCACATCGTCCCCGACAGCGTCGTGGAACTCGTAGCGGAACAACGGCGTCGAGCCACTGCGTGGCACAACACCCATCGACGCCTTACTCACGGCAAGGAACGCTTCCTTGTGGTCCCATCGACACTGGAAGTCCACGATGAGTGACAGGGCGCGGGCGCTGTCGATGGTCAGGGGGATCTCCGCGCTGCCGACCGGATGGACCGCCACTCGCGTCACCGGACCGCTGGGCTCTGGCGCCTGCTCCGCGACGAACGCTGGGACGTGGCTACCAAGCGCCCCGTGAACCGTCGCCGTCAGTTCGTCTGCGAACTCTTGCGCCTTGTCGTGAAGGGATGTCACAAGCGCGTTCAGTCCCGTCCCAGGAGGAAGTCGATCTCATCGAGACGGCGCAGGAGTCGCGCCTCCTCGTGAGTGAGGAGGAAGTCCTCCGCGCGTGCGCGTAGGTCCTCCTCACCACGCGGCGTTTCCGCCAGCAGGCGTGCGCGCTCCGATTCCAGCTCTGGAACGGTGGGCGTGAGCAGCGTGGCCATCAGACATCCTTCCGTGGAGGCGGTGGTTTCACTCTGGCACATCTTGTCTCACCGCACTGACATTGCCCTTGACTCGCGAGGGCATCCATCGCAGAGGTCGCGGCCCTTCCAGCGCCTCGCTTGAAGGACACATATGCCGGCGAGCCGTGCTTGGTGGCCACAGGTTCAGCGTCTGCCAGGCGGAGCTGGGCGGTGGATTCGCCCGGGCGCCACCTGCCACCGGAGGCGGCCAGACCGCGCATGAGCAGGCGTGTGACTCGCGCGGGGTGCCGTCGAAGGGCGCAGCCTTCCGTCCCGAGCTCGGACAGTCCGCAGAAAGTCCGCAAGAAGTCCAGCCGAGCCCAACTCTCGCCAACGCCAGCCAACACATCTCCGCAGGTCAGGCCAACGGTGCCAACTCTTGTCGGTGGGGACCGCCACGCTGGGCCCAGTTCCCCTGGTACTTCTGACGGTCTCCGTCCCCCGTGCGTGATCGGCTGCCGAGCCACGCAGACGCGCCCATAGTGGCGAAAATGGGTTGACCTATGCACCCAATCGAACATATGTTCGATGACATGGGAAACGGATCGGCGCTTGACGATCTGCGGGCGCGGCTCGCGGAGGTCGAGTCGCGCCATCGGGCCGATGGCCAGGCGGCCGCCGCAGCGTTCTGGTCGTCGCTCGACTGCGCATCAGGTGAGGCTCGAGCCTCTGCGGTCGGGGCCGCGAGCCCGGCCGGACGGCCTGAACCGGCACCTGGCCAGGGTGCGGGGAGGGGGCGGCGTCCGAGGCTGCGTGAGGTGGTTCGGCCTCGGTCGAGTGGGTTGTGGCCGGGGGTCTGGCCTGATGAGCCGCTGCCGTTTCATCCGCGGGAGGTGGAGTCGGTCAGTCTCGAGGAGCTGGACCTGGAGGGGGCTGATGCGGACTGGTTCGAGGCGAACTTCACTGGCCGGGCGGCGTCGGACGGTCCGAGGTTCGGCGAGCCGGTCGAGGTGAAGATCGACGCGTTGCTCGGCAAGCCGCTGGTTCGGCATGCCTCGGACCTGCTCTCGCATGCGCTGGAGCATCTGGCCGCCGTGCGCGCCCAGCATGAGGTGATGCTGGTCAACGTGCTGGCCGAGCTGGTCGCGCGCGGCGAGGAGCCGCCGGGCGGGCTGCGGGTCACCGACTGGTTGCGGACCCTGGATCCGGGGTTGACCGCGGGGGCGGCCAAGGACCTGGTGACGGTGGCTCGCGCCGTGACGCAGCCCCGGTGGTCCGAGCTCGCGTCCAGGGTGACGATGCAGCATGTGACGGTCGCCAAGGCTGCGCGGATCATCGAGTTCCAGGAGCGCAACGAGCGGGTCGCCGACCCGGCGGAGATGACATCGGCGGTGCAGGACCTGGTGACCCGGGCGCCGGACCTGATCCACGAGGACTTCACCGCCCTGGTGCGTCAGCACACCGAGCAGGTCCGTCCACCGCGCGATGAGGAGCGTCTCGACGAGGGCCGTCGGGCCTCGCGGGGGCTGTGGTTCGGGGCGCCGTCGCGCAGCGGGATGGTCCCGATGCGTGCGGTGCTCGACCCCGAGGCCGCCGCGGTCATCAAGTCCGCGCTCGACCCGCTGGCCACGCCGTGTCCGAGCACGGACGGCTACGGGCGCACCGTGGCCGCGGACCCGCGCACCCCGGCCAAACGCCGCGCCGACGCGTTGCTGCAGGTCATCGAGCGCGGCGTGACCGCAGGCGAGCACCTGCCCACCACGGACAAGGCGAAGGTGGTCGTCACCATCGACCACGACGTGCTGGCCGGGACCGTCCGGGGCGCGGGCCTGGCCATGTCCGGCGACGTGCTGTCCAGCTCGACGGTGCGCCGGCTGGCCTGCGACGCCGCGATCATCCCGATGGTCCTGGGCACGAGGGGTGAGCCGTTGGACGTGGGCCGGGAACGGCGCCTGGTGACCAAGGGCCTGCGGTTGGCGCTGTGGCAACGCGACGGTGGATGCAGCTTCCCCGGGTGCACCATCGCGCCGCAATGGACCGACGCGCACCACGTGCAGCACTGGTCCGCGGGCGGGCGGACCAGCCTGCTCAACCTGGCCCTGCTGTGCCGCCGACACCACACTCACGTGCACCGCCACGACCTGAGCGCCACCGTGACCACCACCAGCGCCACCTGGCGGGAGTAGGCCACTGGATTCGGGACCGCCCCCTGGCTGAGCCCTTGCCTGTGGCCCGGTGCACGAACCTGGGCACAGTCTCCGGTCGGGCGCCGCGACCCACGATCCACGGCCCACGGCCCACGGCCCACGATCCACGACCCACGACCCACGACCCACGACCCACGACCCACGACCCACGACCCACGGTCCCGTCCGCGGGATGCCTCCGGAGGACTCCCACCGGCACGGGGCCTACGTTTGGGGGGCCACGCCGCCCCCGGTGTCGGGCCGGGCCAGCTCCTCGGCCGTACGGCCGCTCAACTCCTCGACCGACACCTTGCGGGTCGTCCCGTCGCGCAGCGTCACGGTGGCACCGGTGATCTCGGGAGCCGTGGCGGCGTTCTCCTTGGCCTCCGTCGTGGGAGCGTCGGGCCACCACGCCGCGAAGTGCCCATCCCTCACGGTGGCCGTGACCGGGCCCTTGGCCACGCTGTCGAGCACCACCCCGACGACGTCCGAGCCCACGTTGCCCGTGACGCCGCGGATGCTTCCGCCCGAGGTGCTGAAGACGGCACCGAGGTCGCCGTGCAACGAGTCAGCCGCGAGCGCGGGCAGTGGCTCGCTCGTGGGCGTCGCCGCCGAGCCACCTGTTGCGACGACCTTGCCGTCCATGACGTAGCAGGTCACGTGGGTCGGGGCAGGCTTCGAGTCGGTGGCGTAGACGAGGACCAGCGACCCGCGCAGCTCGGTGATGACCGGGCGCAGCGCTGTCCGGACCGGGCGCTCGTCGGTTTGGAGATCGAGCCCGGCCCAGCGTTCCTGCGAGTCGCGGATGCTGGCGTCACAGGCTTTCTGCGCCTCCTGTGCCTGCTCCGCCGTCAGGGACTGCGGCCGGGCCGACCAGGCCAGGGCCGTACTGGCCCCGAAGAAGTTCGGCGCCACGACGGACCCGGCGGCCAGGGCAGCGGCCACGGCGCCGACCGCCGCGGCGCGCCGCGCCACGGACGGCCGGCCAGACCCCCGACTGTCCCGCTGCCCGCTGGTTCCACGGGCCGAACTGCCCCAGGCAGCCGGTTCAGCTGCCTCCTCCGGGGTCGCGACCAGGCGCGCGAACAGTGCGCGAGCCCGCTCGCCGTTCTCGGGGCCGGCAGGCGGGGACTGCGCTGCATCGAGATCGCGCAGGACAACGTCCATCGACTCGTTCGACTGGGTCTGGTTCATGAGGTGCTCCTGGGGGCTGCGGCTTCGGCCGCACGGACCGGCGTCCGGTCGGGAAGGGACTGGGTGTGCGCGCGCAGCGCCTTGCGCGCCCGGCTGAGGCGCAACCGGTAGGCCACCGGCGAGATGCCGAGGACGCGCGCGGCTCGCGGCGCGTCGAGGCCGTCCCACACAGCGAGCGCGAGGGCTTCCTGGTGGACGGCCGACAGGCGCTGCCAGGCCTGGGCGACGTCCATCCGGCGCGCGAGGAACTCGACGTCGAGCTCGGCCGTCCGGTCTCCGAAGGAGTTCTCGGCGATGCGGACCGCGAGCGCCTGCTGCCGCTGCTGACCACGGAGCCCCGCCAGCAGCGTGCGCCGCGCCACACCGAAGAGCCAGGCGCGGGCATCATCGAGGTCGGGCGGCAGCTCGTCCAGCCGGCGCCACGCGACGAGGAAGACGTCAGCGACGATGTCCTCGGCGTGGCTGGGGTGCACGCGGCGCTCGACGAAGCGCAGCACCGGGGCGTACGCGTGGTCGAACAACCGGGCGAACCGCTCCTCGCGGCCGGGCGGTCCAGTCTCGTGAATGCTCATGCCCTCTCATGTCGTCCGAGGCCACGAGTGTGTCGCACGAACCGACCCGGCGAACAGGCAAGATGGCAGGGTGACCACCCATCACGACGGCCGCCAGCGGGACCACCCTGACGTGCCGGCGGGCGGGCACCCCGCGGACCACCGCCAGCCGGCCCGGACCACCGCGCTCAATGCGACCAGGACCGTGGGACGAGGGATCGGCCGGGTTGCCGTGGCGAGCGCGCGGGCGACGGCGGCGACGTCGCGCTACGCCACGGGGCGGTTCCACGCCTTCACCCACTCCGGCGGCGCCGGGGAGACCGGGCTCGCGCGCGTCACCGAACTGCACGCCAGCCACACGGCCGGCGACGCGGCGATGATGCTGGCCCTGGCCGGGACGCTCTTCTTCGACCCGCAGACGGCGGAGGTGCGCAGCCAGGTCGCGCTCTTCCTCGCCCTGACGATGGTTCCCTACACCCTCGTCGCGCCGCTCATCGGGCCGTTGCTCGACCGGTTCAACCACGGGCGCCGGTGGGCGATCGGCACGACGATGGCGACGCGTGCCTTCCTCTGCTGGGTCCTCGCGGAGGCCATCAACAACGACAGCAGCTGGCTCTACCCGTCCGCCCTGGGCGTCCTCGTCGCGTCGAAGGCCTACAACATCAGCCGCTCAGCCGCGGTCCCCCGGTTGCTGCCGCCCGGCATCTCCCTCGTCAAGGCGAACTCCAGGGTCTCGATCGCCGGGGTCATCGGGGCCGTCATCGGCGGAGGCCTGGCCGCCGCCGCCCTGACGTTCGGCCCCGAATGGGCCCTCCGCGTCGGCTTCGTCCTCTTCGTCATCGGCACGGTGCAGTCGATCCGTCTCCCCGAGCAGGTCGACAGCCCCGCCGGCGAGGTCTCCGTCGGCGACACCCAGCCCGTCGAGGACGGAGCGAGACCGCGCGAGCGAGCCCAGCGGCATACGACCGCTTCAGGGTCCACTCCCGAGGGCGCCGCGCTCGAGATCGACTCAGCGGGAGTGATGGGGCGCTTCCTCCGCAAGCTGCACGCCATCCCGTGGCCGGTCCGGCACGCCATGTGGACCACCGGTGGGACGCGGCTGCTCACCGGCTTCCTCATCATGTTCATGGCGTTCCTCGCCAAGGAGCACCCGATCAGCGGGATGCGCGGCGAGCTCGTCCTGGCGCTCACCGTCGGCGCGATCGGAGTCGGCAACGCGCTCGGCAGCCTCCTCGGCAACCAGCTCCGCGAGCACCGCCCGGAGCGCGTTGCGATGGTCTCGGTGCTCGTCGCGACGCTCGTCTGCATCGCCACCGCGGTCTGGTACGGCGTGTGGACCCTCGTCGCGCTCGGCCTCGTCCAGGGTCTGACGGCACAGCTGGCCAAGCTGTGCTTCGACGCCCTGGTCCAGCGCGAGGTCGCCGAGAACGTGCGCGCGTCGGTCTTCGCCTGGTCCGAGACGATGCTCCAGATGCTCTGGGTGCTCGGCGGCGGCCTCGGCATCCTGCTGCCCCTCAACCCCTACGTCGGGTTCCCGGTGTGCGCCGCCATGCTCGTGTGGACCGTCCTCATGGCGGCTCGCCAGCGCACGATCGGGTCAGGCGCGCCCCGCCCGGCCCGCCGTGCGGCGCGTCGGGACCGCTGACGGCGGGACCTTCGACTCTGTCGGCCCCGGGCCGGAGCGCGGGACAGTCCGCTCAACATCCGAGGGAGGGGAACCCCGATGAACAACCGACCCGAGCCGCCGAACGGCTTCCTCCGCAACTTCCTCGTCCTGCAGGGCGCCTTTGTCGTGTTCCTTCTCATCGCGAGCATCAACGAGCCCCCGTCGGCATACAACCCTGCCGCTCCGGCCACCCAGATGGCCTTGGTCACCGGTCTCTGGCTGCTCACCGACCTGACGGCGGTGGCCGTCCACGCCGTCCGGGTGCACACCCATCGCGCCGACCGCTGACCGAACGGCGCCGGCGCACCGGCAGAATGTGGCCATGACAGCGCCGCGTCCCCTGCCCGTCCCCGCAGGCCCGGACGCCCTGAGCATCCTGCCGGCGCTCGAGGCCGCGCTGACCGGCCGCTCCCCCGTCATCCCGTATGCCGCTGAGCTCGCTCCCCCGGTCATCCCCCCTCACGACCCTGCCGACCTCCCCGACGGGTTGGCCCTGGCCGTCGGCACCTCCGGCTCGACAGGGCGCCCCAAGCGCGCGCTCCTCACGGCCGACGCGGTGACCGCCTCGGCGACCGCGACTCACCACGTCCTCGGGGGCAGCGGCGGCTGGTTGCTCGCCCTGCCGGCGCACCACATCGCCGGACTCCAGGTGCTGACCCGGTCACTCGTCGCCGGGACGGTGCCGACGGTGATGGACCTGCGGGGCGGCTTCACCGCAGCGGCCTTCGCGCGGGCGGCCGGCTGCCTGGCCGCGCCGGCCGGTGGCTCGCGCCGCTACACCTCGCTGGTGCCGACCCAGCTCGGACGGCTGCTCGACGACCCGGCCGGACTCGAGGCTCTCCTGACCTTCGATGGTGTCCTCGTCGGCGGTGCGGCGACACCCCTGGCGCTCGAGGAGCGGGCCCGCGCCGCCGGTGTGCCCCTCAACCTGACCTACGGCATGAGCGAGACAGCCGGCGGCTGCGTCTATGACGGGGTCCCCCTGCCGGTGACGAGGATGCACATCGACAACGACCGACACGTCGTCCTCGGCGGCGACACCGTCGCGCACGGCTACCTCGGCGAGCCGGAGCTCACTGCGAACGCGTTCTCCACCGACGCCGACGGGATGAGGTGGTTCCGGACCGACGACCTCGGCCACATCGACGACGACGGCCGGCTGGTCGTCGACGGCCGCGCCGACGACGTCATCATCACGGGTGGCATCAAGGTGACCCCCGGTGTCGTCGAGGACGCCATCGCTCGACACGTCCACGAGGTCGGTGACGTCGTGGTCCTCGGCCTGCCCGACCCTGAGTGGGGTGAGGCGGTGTGCGCGGCACTGACCCTCCTCGACCCCACCACCCACCTCACAGCCACCGACCTGCGGTCCCGGCTCAGCGGCATACTCCCCGATGCTGCGCTGCCGAGGCGGGTCGTCATCCTGCCGACGATCCCGCTCCGCGGCCCCGGCAAACCGGACCGAGCGGCCATCCGTCTCGCGGCCGAGGAGCACGCGTGATGGTTTGGTGACCCTGCGGTGGCACTATGGAGGGGTTACAGGAGAAGGAGCCCCACCGTGCCTCGCGTCATTCTCGTCGCTCTCGTGGTCTTCGCGACGATCTACGCCCTCGTCGACTGCATCCAGACCGACGGGCGGCTGATGCGGATCATGCCCAAGCCCGTGTGGCTGCTGGTGTGCCTGATTCCCGTCCTCGGGCCCCTCATGTGGCTGGCTGCCGGCCGGTCCGACGCTCCGGGGTCGCGCGCGCTCGGACTCGGGCCCAGGGGCGGCGGGGCCCAGCGCCCGCAGAGGCGCCCGGCCCCCGGTCCCCTCGGCCCGGATGACGACCCGGACTTCCTGCGCCGCCTGCGCAAGCCCAAGCCCTGACCACCGCACCGCACGACCCACAAGGACCCATGGCCACGCTCGCCCAGTGGATCGAAGGTGCGCGCCCACGCACTCTTCCTGCCGCCATCGCCCCCATCCTCGTCGGCGCCGGTGCCGCCTACCAGCAAGGTGACATCGTCTGGGGCTACGTCGCGCTCGCCGCACTCGTCGCCCTGGCCCTGCAGATCGGGGTCAACTACGCCAACGACTACAGCGACGGAGTCCGCGGCACCGACGAGGTCCGCGTCGGCCCGATCCGTCTGGTGGGCCAGCGGCTCGCCGCGCCCCGGTCGGTCCGGACCGCGGCGTTCGCGGCCTTCGCGGTCGCCGCGGTTCTCGGGCTGGCCCTCGTCGTGCTCTCGGGGCTGTGGGTCATGCTGCCCGTCGGGGCGGTCGCCGTCCTCGCGGCGTGGTACTACACCGGTGGCTCCCGGCCCTACGGCTACCTCGGCCTGGGCGAGGTCTTCGTCTTCGTCTTCTTCGGCCTCGTCGCCACCTTGGGCACGATGGCGACGATGACCTCCTTGACCGCCGCCGGCTGGTGGGGTGCCATCGGCGTCGGCTCCGTGGCGTCTGCGATCCTCGTGGCCAACAACCTGCGCGACATCCCGACGGACTCGGTGACCGGCAAGCGGACGCTGGCGGTTCGGCTGGGTGACCGCGGCACGCGCACGCTCTATGTCTCCCTCATCGCGGTGGCCTTCCTGATGGCTGGCCTGGCGGCCCTGACCACGCCGTTCGCTCTGCTGGCGCTGCTCTCTGCGCCACTCGCCGTGCGTCCGGTCCGAGCCGTCGCCGGCGGAGCCATCGGCCGCGATCTGATTCCGGCCCTCGCTGGCACCGGGATCTTCGAGCTCGCCTGGGCGGCGCTGCTCGCCCTCGGTCTCGCGCTCGGCTACCACGCCTGACCGACGCGCCCGCGCCAACTCGAGTGGCCCCGTCCTCCACAGGCTTGGTGGGGACAACAGGGCCACTCGAGTCCCAATCGGTGCCCTTGAGGTTCTTGCTCGAGTGGCCCCGTCCTCCACAGGCTTCGTGGGGACAACAGGGCCACTCGAATGAGTGGGTGGCCCGTCCCTGGGGATTCCCGGGCCACTCGAGTGGGTGCGCGGGGGGTCAGCGCGCGGGGTCGGTCCCGTCGGTCCGACCCGCCTGGTCCACCTCGGCGTCCTCAGCAGCCTCGTCCTCGGCGAAGGCGCTCGGGCCGGGCCGACCGGCCTCCTTGGCACGCAGCTTCGCCTCGTGGCGCTCCATCAGCTTCGTGGTCATCTCGTCGCGCATGCCGCGCAGCAACGCATAGGCGATGGCGGCCGAGATCAAGGCCGAGAGACCGATGAGCAGGACCGGATTGTCGCGCAGACCGAACAGCGACAGGGTGAGCAGGACCCCGAAGAAGATGAGCAGTCGGAGCAGGGTGTAGCGGACCACGGGTCACATCCCGGAGTAGTTGTGCATGCCGACGAACGTCGACACGAGGTTGACAAGCGTGAAGTTGATGATGACGCACACGAAGCCGACCAGTGCGATGTACATGGACCGCCGCAGGTCGACGCCAGCGGTCGCCCGCCCGTGCATGTAGGCGGCGTAGACGGTCCAGATGACGAAGGTCCAGACCTCCTTGGGGTCCCACTGCCAGTAGGCACCCCAGGCCTGCTTGGCCCAGATGGAGCCGGCGATCAGGGTGAACGTCCAGAGGATGAAGGCCACCATGTTGAGGCTGTAGGCCGTCCGCTCGAGGGCGGCCGACGAGGGCAGCGACTCGATGAAGCTGCGTTTCGCCGGCGGCTTCTCCTCACGGCGCAGCCGGACGAGGTAGACCATCCCGATGGCGGCGGCGATGGTGAAGAACCCCACGGAGATGAAGGCCACGCCGACGTGGATGGCCAGCCAGTACGACTTGAGGGCCGGCATCAGCTCGCCGGCCTCGGTGTAGAGCACGGCCAGGGACAGGCCGAGGGTCAGCAGCACGGGCGACACGATGAAGACGCCGAGCCACTGCCAGCGGTTGCGCTTCGCGAGCACCGAGTAGGTCAGGCCCACGGCAGCCGCAGACGCCGTCGCGAACTCGAACATGTTGCCCCACGGCGGGCGGGCGACCGCGAAACCGCGCAGCACCACGGAACCCACGAGCAGCGCCGTGGCGAGGTACGTGAGCATCAGGGCGATGTTGCCTCGCTGCCGCGACGCCTCGCTCTCCTGGCCGCTCTCGGTCAGGCCGGCCGCGGACGACACCGGTCCACCCGCAGACGACGACCCTGCCCCCGTGGTCCCCGCGGAGCCGACGAGGACTTCCTCGCGGTCGGCTGTCTCGGTCGCGGCGACCTGCGCCGAACGGGCGGCGAGGTGCCAGGCGAACATGAGCATGGCCAGTGTGTAGGCGATCATCGACGCGTAGAGCGCCATGTTGGCGTTGCTGGCGAGCGCGAGGCTCGCCTCGTCGACGGTGGGGGTCAGCTGAGGGGCCAGGATCGTGGCGATGCTGGGTGTCACGAGCGGTCCGTCCGTTCTGCGTGGGGGTCCTGCGCGGCTGCGCCGATCGCGCGCACGATGGCGGCAAGGCCGGGATCGGCGTCCTTGGAGAGGCCACCGACGGTGACCACGGTAGCGGGTGCGCCTGTGTCCCCCGTCGCCTCTGCCGGGCGCACGCGCACGAAGACTCGACGGCGCTTGACGGTCAGCCCGAGGATCAGCCCGAGCGTGGCGAGGAGCGCGCTCACCAGGCTGATCGGCGCCCCGGGGTCGGTGCGGATCGAGAGTCCCGCGAACCGCTTGACCTCGTCGAAGGTGATCGAGCCGCGCCCACCGGGCAGCTCGAAGGTCTCCCCCGGCTTGAGCCGCACCAGCGTGGGCTGGCCGTCGTCGCCCGGCACCTGGGTCATCTGCTCGGTGTTGAGGGTGTAGACGGACTGCGGCGCGCCGCCGGGGAAGAGGGTGCCCTCCCACACGGAGAGCGCGAGCTCGGGGTTCTGGGCGTCCGGGAAGATGGACACCGGCCCGTTGGCGAAGCTCGGCTCGGCCGTGGGCAGGAAGAACCCGGTGAAGCCGAGCTGCTTGGGGCTGGCCGACGGGACCTTGACGACGCCGACGGACCGGTAGTTGCCGTCCTGCGCGAGGAAGGGAGTCGCCTCGCGGTAGAGGACCTCACCGGCGGCGTCGCGCACCGTGATCACCGGGGTGTAGCCGTTGCCGAGCAGGAAGACGTCGGCCCCCTTGATGACGAGGGGGTGGTTGACGGCGATGTCCGCCTCGCGGGTCGGCCCGCCCGGCTCGTCGGCCACCGTGACGTGTGCGGTGAACTCTCGCGGCGTGCCGAAGGACCGGCCTGGTGTCTCGATGAAGTCCACGTCGAGGTCGTCGAGGGTCATCACGAAGCCAGGCACCGCGTCCTCGCCGACGAGGGGCCCGGGCGAGAAGGTGTTGTAGGTCGTGGCGCTCGAGGCGAAGTCGTCCCCCTCGGGGAGGATGAGGTCCCCGCGCCACCCGAAGAGGTGGCCGACCGCCATGCCGACGATGATGCCGGTCAGGGCGAGGTGGAACAGCAGGTTGCCGCTCTCGCGGAGGTAGCCGGACTCACCGCTCACGGTGGTCGTGTCGTGGCTGTGCACGCGGAACCGCTTGCCGCGCAGGGCAGCCCGGGCCGCCGCCAGAGCCTCGTCCGGAGGCAGCGTGGTGGTGACCTCGACGTGCTCGTCGAGGCGGGCGAGCCGCGCAGGGGCCCTCGGCGGGGTGGAGCGCAGCGCCTTCACGTGCTGTCGCGTCCGGGGCAGGATGCAGCCGATGAGGGACACGAACAGCAGCAGGTAGATGGCGGAGAACCACGGCGACGCATACACGTCGAAGAAGCCGAGGCGGTCGAGCCACGGCCCGGTCGTGGGGTTCTGGGCGAGGTAGTCGGAGACCCGGCCCGCATCGATGTTGCGCTGCGGGAACACCGAGCCCGGCACGGCGGCCACGGAGAGCAGGAGCAGCAGGAAGAGCGCCGTGCGCATGCTGGTCAGCTGGCGCCAGGCCCACCGGGCCAGGCCGAGCGGTCCGAGCTGGGGCAGCTGGGGCTCGCGGGGAGCCGTGGACAACGACGTATGCCGCTGGGCCGGCTCCGCGTCGCGGGTGGCCCGGGTGGTGGGCTCGGTCATCAGATCGCCACCTGGAACGTTGCGATGAAGTTGATCTGGAGCCAGACGATGACGTTCTCCCACAGCCCGGTCACCATGAGGAGGCCGACGATGATGAGCATGACGCCGCCGAAGGTCTGGATGACTCCGCGGTGCCGGCGCAGCCAGTCGCTCGCCCGACCGGCCCGCTCCCACAGCGCCGCCATGAGGACGAACGGCAGGCCGAGGCCGACGGAGTAGATGGTTGCGAGGATGAGGCCTCGGCCGATCGAGCCGGTCTCTGCGGAGATGGGCGCGGCCATGGCCTGGATCGCCCCGAGCGTCGGCCCCCAGCACGGGGACCATCCGACGGCGAAGGCCGCACCGAGCAACGGGGCCCCGAGCAGACCGGCACGGGGACGCCAACCGAGCTGAGCAGCATACGACTTGCCGGCGCCGAGGAAGAGGACACCCATGACGATGACGAGGGCGCCACCGATGCGCAGCAGCAGGCTCTGGTGCTCCCGGAAGGCCACGCCGATGGCCGACAGGGCGGCCGCCGCAATGAGGAAGACCACCGTGAAGCCGGCCACGAAGAGCAGCGCGCCGAGCACGAGCCGGCCGCGGGAGCGCTGCTCGAGCGACTCGTCGGACAGCCCGGTGACGTAGCCGAGGAACCCGGGGACCAGCGGAAGGACGCAGGGCGAGGCGAACGAGACCAACCCCGCAAGCAGCGCGACGAGGGAGGCGAGGACGAGGGATCCGGTCGCGAGGTCGACGTTCACGGGCGGCGGCTGCTCATGCCTGGGGCTCGGCGAGCACGTCGTCGACGAGGGCGATCACCGTGCTCGTCGTGACGGGTCCGGAGACCCGCGCGGCGATCCGGCCCGCCCGGTCGAGGACGAGTGTGGTCGGGGTGGCGGTGGCCTTGCCCTGGAGCGCCAGGATCGGCACGCCCCCGTCGTAGGCGAGGGACGGGTAGGTGACCCTGTTGGCTTTCTGGAAGGCCAACCCCGTCTCCGGGCTCTCCATCTTGTCGAGCCCGATGAACTGCACGTCCAGCCCGTCGGCCTGCACCTGCTCCCACGCCTTCTGCAGGTCGGGGGTCTCCTCGATGCAGGGCGGGCACCACGAACCCCATACGTTGACGACGAAGACCGTGCCGGTCTTGCCCTCCGTCGACCAGGGCTCACCCTCGAGCGTCGTGCCCTCGAGGCGCACCGCGGGGCCGCGGTTGTCGGGGGCGAGCCGCTCGATGGTGCCGTCGCCGGAGACGTAGTTCTTGCGGTCACCGGCCTTGGCCTGGGCGGCCACGGAGTTCGGGTCCTCGGAGCAGGCGGCAAGCGTCGTGACGAGCCCGCCCGCGATCGCCACGGCTCCCCAGCGCAGGGCCGAACGCCGGTCCAGCTCGCCCATCAGGCGCCCACGCTCTTGCTGGCCCGGGCCAGCAGCGAGGCGGCGGGCTCCGAGTAGGCGACCGACTCGAGCTCGCCGTCCTCGTAGGTGAGGGAGGTGAGGGAGGCCAGGGTGCACTCACGCTTGCGGGGGTCGTGCCAGAGCCGCCGGCCCTCGAGCTTGTTGCGCACCGTCCAGACCGGGAGCTGGTGGGAGACGATGACGGCCTCGTGGCCCTCGGCGGCCTGTCGGGCGTCCTCGATGGCGGCGAGCATGCGCGTCGCGATCTCCTCGTAGGCCTCCCCCCACGACGGCTTGACCGGGTTGAGCAGCTGGGGCCAGTGGCTCGGGTGCAGCAGGTCCTTCAGCCCGACCTGCCTGCCCTCGAAGTAGTTGGTCGACTCCAGAACCCGCGGATCCGTGCGGATCTCCACCCCGTGGGACGCAGCGATCGGAGCCGCCGTCTGCTGGGCCCGCTCCAGCGGGGAGGCGATGACGACCGTGATGTCGTTGGGCGCCAGGTGCCGCGCGACGAGCTCGGCCATCTCGCGGCCCAGGTCCGAGAGGTGGTAGCCCTCCAGCCGTCCGTAGAGGACGCCGGTCGGGTTGTGCACCTCGCCGTGCCGCATCAGGTGCACGACCGTGCGCGTCGGCACGTGCGGTCTCGAGTCTGCGGGCCAGGCGGTCATGGCTCCCAGTCTCTCAAACGTCGTGCCCACGTCCGAATCGGCGTTCGGATGGCGCGACGCCGCGCCCTCAGTCCCCCGCCGCCGCGGCGCGCGCCGCAGCCGGCAGGGCGTCGACCACGTGCGCGACGGCGGCGTCGTCGTGGGCAGCGGAGACGAACCAGCTCTCGAACGAGCTCGGCGGCAGGTGCACGCCCTGCTCGAGCATCGAGTGGAAGAACCGACGGAAGGCGTCGACGTCCTGCGTCTTGGCCTCGTCGTAGTTCCGCACCGGACCCTCCCGGAAGAAGATCGAGAACATCGACCCCGCCCACTGCACCGTGTGCGGCACGGACGCGGCGGTGAGGGCCTCCGAGGCCGCGTCGGCGATCGCCCGGGCTGCCACGTCGAGCCGCGCGTAGACCTCGTCGGTGCACCCACGCAGCGTCGCCAGGCCGGCCGCGGAGGCGACCGGGTTTCCCGACAGGGTTCCCGCCTGGTAGACCGGGCCCGCGGGGGCGAGCAGCGCCATGACGTCGGCGCGGCCGCCGAAGGCGGCGGTGGGGAAACCGCCACCCATCACCTTCCCGAAGGTGAACAGGTCAGCCGGCCCAGCGGCATACGGCCCCTCGACGCCGTAGAAACCGGCACGCGAGCAGCGGAAGCCGGTCATCACCTCGTCGCTGATGAGCAGGGCGCCGTGCTCCCGCGTGATCCGCCGCAGGCCCTCGGTGAAGCCGGGATCCGGAGGCACGACGCCCATGTTGCCCGGGGCTGCCTCGGTGATGACCGCTGCGATCTCATGGCCCCGCTCGGCGAACGCCGCCTCGACCGCATCGAGGTCGTTGTAGGGGAGCACGATCGTCTCGCCCGCGCTCGACCGCGGCACGCCCGCGGAGTCGGGAAGTGCGAAGGTCGCCACCCCGGAACCGGCCGAGGCGAGCAGCGCGTCGACGTGCCCGTGATAGCAGCCGGAGAACTTCACGATGACGTCGCGCTGGGTGTAGCCGCGCGCCAAGCGGATCGCCGACATCGTCGCCTCGGTGCCGCTGTTGACGAGGCGCACCTGGTCGACCGGCTCGATGCGGGCGACGATCTCCTCCGCCAGGGCGACCTCGTTCTCCGAGGGCGTGCCGAAGGAGAAGCCGCGGGCGGCCGTCTCCTCGACCGCCCGGAGGACGTCGGGGTGGGCGTGCCCGAGGATCATCGGCCCCCACGAACAGATCAGGTCGACGTAGCGGTTGCCGTCCACGTCGGTGAGCCACGCACCCTTGCCGGAGGCCATGAAGCGCGGGGTCCCGCCGACGGCCCGGAAGGCTCGGACGGGCGAGTTGACACCCCCCGGGATCACGGCGCTCGCCCGGGTCAGGAGGCCCTCCGATCCCCGGAAGCCGTCGCCTGCAGTCGATCCAGAGAGCGCACCTGAAGTCATGGGGCCATTGTCCCAGCGGCCACCCGGTGGGCAGCGGGCGGGTCAGGCGTCGGTCAGCCCCTGGGGGTCGAGGTGGTCACGGACGATGCCCATGGCATCACCGATGGCCTTGAACTGCTCGGCAGTCATGATGTCGACGATGTTGTCGCGAACGCTCTGCACGTGCACCTTGGCGATGTCCTCGACCGCCTGCCGGCCGCTCGGCGTGAGCACCAGCTCGACCCCGCGACGGTCACCGAGGCACTGCTCCCGCGCGACCCAGCCGCGCGCCTCGAGGCGCTTGGCCGTGTGCGTCAGCCGGCTGCGCGACTGGACCACCATCGCGGCGAGCTCGGACATCCGCAGGCGCTGGGAGGGGTGCTCGGAGAGCATCGAGATGATCTCGTACTCGCTCAGCTGGAGGCCCGACTCGTGCAGCGCGTTGTCGAGTGCCGTCTCGAGCAGTCGCGTCCCCCGCAGGATGGCCCGCCAGGACCGCTGCTCGGACTCGCTGAGCCACTTCACGTCGTCAATCACGGACATCACCTCGACCACCCCCTTCGACCGGTTGGAGCGCGCTCAATCCCCGCGGCTGACCAGATCCTAGTTGGCTCGGACGCTCGCGCAGGTCATGACGTGCGGTAAGGAGGCTATCGAATCGCCGGCTCAGCCGAGCCAGTCGGCTGCTTCCAGGGCGAAGTACGTGAGGACGACGTGGGCGCCGGCCCGCCGGATCGACAGGAGCGACTCCAGGGCGGCGGCCCTTCGGTCGATCCAGCCGTTCGCCGCCGCGGCCGAGATCATCGAGTACTCGCCCGACACCTGGTAGGCCGCGACCGGCACCGAGGATCGCTCCGCGGCAGCCGAGACGACGTCGAGGTAGGCCATCGCGGGCTTGACCATCACCAGGTCGGCTCCCTCGGCGAGGTCGAGGTCGATCTCGCGGAGCGACTCGACGATGTTGGCCGGGTCCTGCTGGTAGGTGCGCCGGTCGCCCTCGAGGCTCGACTGGACGGCGTCGCGGAACGGCCCGTAGAAGGCCGAGGCGTACTTGGCGGCGTAGGCGAGCACGACGGTGTCGGTGAAGCCCGCGTCGTCGAGCGCCTCGCGGATCGCGGCCACCTGGCCATCCATCATCCCCGACGGGCCGACGACGTGCGCTCCCGCGCGCGCCTGGGCGACCGCCATCTCGCCGTAGATCTCGAGCGTCGCGTCGTTGTCGACGCGCCCGCGGTCGTCGAGCACGCCGCAGTGACCGTGGTCGGTGAACTCGTCGAGGCACGTGTCGGCCATGACGACGAGATCGTCCCCGACCTCTGCCCGGACCCGCTCCAACGCAACATTGAGTATGCCGCTGGGCTCGGTCCCGCCCGAGCCGCGCGCATCCTTCGTGGTCGGGACCCCGAAGAGCATGATGCCGCCGACCCCGAGGTCGACCGCGCGCCGGGCCTCGGCAGCGAGGGTGTCGAGCGTGTGCTGGACGACCCCGGGCATGCTCTGGATCGGCCGGGGCGAGTCGGCGCCCTCGGCGACGAAGGCCGGCAGGACGAGGTCCTTGGGGTGCAGGCGCGTCTCCGCGACGAGGGCCCGGAGGGCGGGGTTCTGACGCAGCCGGCGCGGTCGTTCGATCATCGGGTGAGGTCCTTGGGTCAGCGGGCTCGGCGCCGCGAGGCGGGCCGCTTGTCGCTCGGTCGCTGGAGGGGCTGACCCGACTCCGCCGCCGCCACCGCCAGGCCGACACCGTGGCCCGCCAGGGCATCGACCAGGCTGATCGCCGATGCCTCGGGGGCGAGAACGTCGACGCTCAGGCCGTGCTCCTCGGCGGTCTTGGCCGTCGCCGGGCCGATGCAGGCCACCACGGTGGCCGCGTGGGGCTTGCCCGCGATGCCGACGAGGTTGCGCACCGTCGAGCTCGACGTGAAGAGGACCGCGTCGTAGTCGCCGCCCTTGATCGCGTCACGAACGTGCTGGGCGGGGGGTGCCGCACGCACCGTCCGGTAGGCGGTGACGTCGTCAACCTCCCAACCCATGTCCCGCAGCCCGGCGACGAGGGTCTCGGTGGCGATGTCCGCCCGCGGGAGCAGGACCCGGTTGATCGGGTCGAGCACCTCGTCGAACTCCGGCCACACCTCGAGGAGCCCGGCGGCCGACTGCTCGCCGCTCGGCACGAGATCCGGGTTGATGCCCCAGTCGCGGAGGGCGTCCGCGGTGACGCCACCGACGGCGGCGACCTTCAGGCCGGCGAAGGCCCGGGCGTCGAGGCCGAGCTCCTCGAAGCGCTCGCGAACCGCGCGCACCGCGTTGGTCGAGGTGAAGCCGATCCACTCGTAGCGCCCGGTGACGAGGCCACGGATCGCCTTCTCCATCTGCTGCGGCGTGCGCGGCGGCTCGACGGAGATGGTCGGCACGACGTCGGCCACCGCGCCGTAGCCGGCCAGCCGGTCGATCATCGGGCCGGCCTGCGCCTGGGTGCGCGGGACGAGGACCTTCCAGCCGAAGAGCGGCTTGGTCTCGAACCACGAGAACTCGTCACGCATCGCGACGTTCGGCGAGACCACAGCAGCGGAGATCTCACCGGTGAGGCGGCCGAGGGTTCCCTCGGCGTCGGCGAGCGTGGTCGTCCACGAGGTCTGGCGCACCGTGGTGCCCTGCTCGACGAGGGCGACCTGCGACTCGGCCGGTCGGCCGCACTCGAGCAGGCCGGTCAGGGCCGCACCGATGGCCTCCGGGGACCCGAGGATGACGAGCGTGTCGTCGTCGGTGCAGTAGCGGGTCAGGTCGTGGCCGGACTGGTCGGCGTTGAGGACGTGCACCGACGACGTGCCCTTGGACGTGAGGGGCACCCCGGCATACGTGGCCACGGCGGTCGCGGCGGAGACACCCGGGACGACGTCGAAGGTGATGCCGGCCTTGCGACAGGCGCGCACCTCCTCGACGAGTCCGTTGAACGTGGCGGGGTCGCCATCCATGAGACGCACGACGATGCCGCCGTTGACCACGGACTTGGCGGCCTTGACGACGAGCTTGGCCCGGACGGCGTGGGTCAGCTCCTGGCCGTTCTCGCCGTGGGCCGCGTCGACGATCTGCACGTCCTCGCGGGTGTGCTGCAGCACGAGGTCCTCGCGCATCAGGCCGTCGAGCACGACGACGTCCGCCGCTGCGAGCAGGTCGCGCGCCCGCACGGTCAGCAGCCCCGGGTCGCCTGGGCCGGACCCGACGAAGGCGACTCGCGCCGGCATCGTCGGGACCGTGGGGGTCGTCGCCGTCTGCTCTGACGGCTGGCGTGTGCGAGTCACGAAACTGGCTCCGAGGGTCGGGATGCGGGGGTGGAGGGCCGGTCGAGGTCGGCGGCGCCGTCCTCGAGCAGGATCTGTGCGAGTCGTCGGCCGAGCGCCTCTGGATCGTCATACCGACCCGTGAGGGACCGACGCAAGTCAATTCGGCCGTCCTCGGTCCCGGCGAAGGCGCGCAGCGACAGCTCGAGCCCCTCCTCGCCGTCGACGACCTCGGCCAGAGCGCCCACCGGGGCCGTGCAGCCGGCCTCGAGGGCGGCGAGCAGGGCCCGCTCGGCCGTGATGCTCGCGCGGGTGTCCGCGTCCTCGAGGATGCCGACGGCAGCGATGACGTCAGGGCGGTCCGCGCGGCACTCGACCGCGAGCGCACCCTGGCCGGGAGCGGGCAGGACCTGGATCGGGTCGAGCACCTCGGTGACGACGTCGAGCCGGCCGAGGCGGGCCAGGCCGGCGCGGGCGAGGATGACGGCGTCGAGCTCACCGGAGCTGACCAGGCGCAGCCGCGTGTCGACGTTGCCGCGGATCGGGCGGATCTCCACGCCGAGTCCGAGGGCGGCGAGCTGAGACGTGCGGCGCGGCGAGCCGGTGCCGATGACGGACCCGGGCGGCAGCTCGCCGAGGGTCAACCCGTCGCGGGCGACGAGGACGTCGCGGCTGTCCTCGCGGGGTGGCACGGCAGCCACGACGAGGCCGGGCTCGGGGGCGGTGGGCAGGTCCTTGAGCGAGTGGACGGCCACGTCGACGCGGCCGTCGGCCAGGGCCTGGCGGATCGCTGCGGCGAAGACACCCGTGCCGCCGATGGTGGTCAGCAACCCGCCGGAGACGTCACCCTCCGTGGTGATCTCGACCAGCTCGACCTCGTGGCCGGCCGCGCGAAGCTGGTCGGCGACCCAGCCGGACTGGGTCGTCGCCAGGGCAGAGCGCCGGGTGCCGAGACGGAGGACCGTCATGAGACTCCTCGCTTGGGTGGTGAGGACACGTTGGCCACATCCTTGGGCTCGAGGTCGAACAGCTCACGCAGCGCAGCCGCGTAGTCCGGACGGTTGGGGTCGACCGCGAACTCCTTGATGCGCGCCGTCGGCGTGTGGAGCAGCTTCTCGACGATGCGGTGCACGGCGCGGCCGATCTCGGCACGGGTCCCGTCGTCGAGGTCGGGCACCTTCTGGTGGAGCCGGTCGAGCTCGGTGGCCACGACGGCGGCCGCCCGAGACCGGAGGGCCGCCACGGTGGGGGCCACCTTCTTCTCGATCCGACGGGTCAGGTAGTCGGCGACCTCGGCGGTCACGAGCTCACCGACGCGGTCGACCTGCTGGAGATCCGCGCGGCCGGCGAGGAGCACCCCGAGCTCCTCGAGGTCGATCACCCGCGCGGTGGCCACCGGCTCGGCCCAGCTGTCCGCCGGGGCGACGTCCCGGGGCAACGCGAGGTCGATGAACACCTGCGGTCGCCCGTCCCGAGCAGCTGCGCTGCGAGCCACGAGCTCCGCGGGGATGACGTGACCGACCGCTCCCGTGCACGTGATGACCAGGTCGCTCGCCAGGATGACGTGCTCCAGCTCGCCCCAGGGGCGGGCCGTGCCGCCGACCGACGCCGCGAGACGCTCGGCGCGAGAGGGCGTCCGGTTGACGACGGTCAGGTCGTTGATTCCGGAGCGTGCCGCGGTGGCCACGGCGAGGCCGCTCATCGCGCCAGCGCCGACGACGGCGGCGCGGCAGCCCGAGAGGTCGCCGAGGACCTTCTCCGCTTCCTCGAGCCCCATCTGGACGAGCGACAGGGAGTGCTGGTCGATGTCCGTCTCGGAGTGGGCCCGCTTGCCCACCCGCAGCGCGTGCTGGAAGAGGGAGTTGAGCGACTCCCCGGCGCGGCCGGTCTGCTGGGCCACGGCGAGCGCGTCCCGCATCTGACCGAGGATCTGGGCCTCTCCGACAGCCATCGAGTCGAGGCCGCAGGCGACGGTGAAGGTGTGCGCCACGGCGCTGTCGTCGAAGCGGACGTAGAGGTGGTCGGCGATGCCCTCGGCCCGGACGGCGAGTTCCTCTGCCGGGTCGGCCGGCCGGACGTCGAGGCCGCAGGGCAGCCCTTCGGGCCGCGTGCCGGCCGCGGTGGCGAGCGCCTCACCGATGGCCGCCACCGCCGGGTGGAAGGCGGGGACCTCGGCGTAGACCTCGAGCCGGTTGCACGTCGACACGACGACGACCTCGGTCGCCGTGGCCGAGGAGAGAACTGTCGACGCGATGTTGGCCGCCCGGTCCGGCGACTCCGCCAGCCCTTCGAGGACGGCGAGCGGCGCCGTGTGGTGGGACAGTCCGATCACCAGCAGGCTCATGTCGCCACCGCCTCGGGGTCTGCAGCGTGGGCCACGCAGCCGTCGAGGGCGTGGGCCGCCCCGACCGGCTGGAGCCCCGCCAGGGCCTTCTGCTGTGCATGGAAGGCAAGGATCTGCAGCTCCGTCGAGAGGTCGACGCGCCGGACGTCGACGTCCTCGGGCACGGAGAGGACCGCTGGAGCGAAGTTGAGGATCGACCGGACGCCGACCTCCACGAGCTCGTCACACACCGTCTGCGCGGCAGCGGCCGGGGTCGCGATCACGCCGATGGCGATGGGATCGGCCCCATGCCGGGAGCGCAGCTCGCGAAAGGGCTGGATCGCCACCCCTGCGACCGTCTCGCCCCGCAAGGCAGGGTCGTCGTCGAAGAGGGCGACGATGCGGAACCCCTTGGTGACGAAACCGGAGTAGGAGGCGAGCGCGTGGCCGAGGTTGCCCATCCCGACGATGGCCACGGGCCAGTCCTGGGTCAACCCGAGAGCGCGGGAGATCTCGAAGGCGAGGGTGTCCACCTCGTAGCCGACGCCGCGGACACCGTAGGACCCCAAGTGGCTCAAGTCCTTGCGCAGCTGGGCCGAGCGCACCCCAACGGCCGCCGACAGCTCCTCTGACGAGACGGACAGCACACCCTGCTCCGCGAGCCGCGAGAGGGATCGAAGGTACTCAGGGAGCCGCGCGACGGTCGCGTCGGGGATCTCGCGACGCACTGCTGGGTCGGCCGACACGCTTGGTCACCGGCTCCTCTCATCTGAGGCGGTCGGGCCCTCGCGGGTTCGCCCGGAAGGCCACGAACGCGGAGCACGTGGGTACCCATTCAGGCTAGACGTTTGTGAACCTATGCACAAAGTGAGCGAGCATTACCTCCACCACATGGACATTGCTGCCACCATGTGCTGCCTGGCTCAGCGTCGTGGGGACTGCAACGCGGCGCGCAGCCTGGCCTCGTCGACCCGCCAGAAGTCATGCCGCTGCCCGTCGACCAGCGTCACGGGGATCTGATCGGCGTACTTGGCGCGCAGCTCGTCGTTGTCGTCGATCGAGCGCTCCTCCCACGACTCACCGAGCTCGCGGGTCACCCGCTCGATGACGAGCTTCGCCTCGTCGCAGAGGTGACAGCCGGGTCGGCCGACCAGGGTGACTCGAGGCTCGCCTGCACGCATGGGCCCATGCTAGGCCTGCGGCGTCGACGCGTCGTTCCAGCGCAGGATGGCCCCGATGCCGTCCTTGGCCTCGAAGGGCTGGGCCACCAGCGACAGCTCGGCACCGACCGGGGCGAGCGCCCAGAGCAGCGCGTCCTCGTCATGGTTGCTCCCGCCGTCCCGCGTGGCCGCGGAGTCCGGCCGCTCCCAGACGTCCGGGTGGAGCAGCACGTGGGCGACCTGGGCCTTTGCGATCGCCGCCTGCACGGCGTCCCAGCCCTCGACGGCCGACCCCGCACCCGTCGCGTCGCCGAACCGTTCGATGAGGCGAGCATCCCGCTCCGCGCGCAGCCGAGCCAGCTCCCGGTCGCGCGCCGTGACCTCAGCGGCCTCGGACGTGCCGGCCGCCCGGCCCCCGGTGTCCAGCCGCACGATGCGGTCGGCCAGCGCGCCCGGCGCCTGCTCCACGAGGTAGGAGGTCATGTGGTCCTCCCCCTCGAGGAACACCACACCGGGCCGGATCCTCCGGACCAGCCGGTCCAGCTCGGCGGCCACCTGCGTGGCGTTGCGCTTCCAGGAGTCCTCCGCCCGAGCCTGGAACCGCCGCTGGGACGCTCCCCCGGCAGCCACCTTGCGAAGCTCGTCATGGTCACCGGTGACGTCCGTCGCGCTGACGAGGGCTCCGGTCGGGTCGATCACCTCGATGTCGGCACCCTCCCGGTCCAGCTTGACCACGGCATACGTCTCCTTGCCGTCGAGGCCCCGGACGACGTCCATGAGCCGCGGGACGGGGCCGAAGGACGCACCCTCGCGACGTGGACGACCCTCGATGCCGATGTCGAGCAGGAGGCTGCCGTTGCTGGCGCAGGCGACGTGCGTGCGCTCCCCCACACCGTTCGCGTCTCCCATCAGGGCCGCGTCGAGGGCATCGAGGGTGGCGTCGTCGGCACCGGATCGCTCGAGGTCCCTGCGGGCAGAGCCCCACGAGGCGAGTCGATGGCTGCGACTGGTCGGATCGATGTTGCTCGCGTCGAGCGTCGCGCAGGCGAAGGGCCCCTCGAGGTCCACCAGGGGTTTGAGCCAGTCGAGTTGCATCGGTGCCTCCAAGAGTCGTCACGAATCGTCACGAGTGGTCTCGGGCTCGTCTCCTCGAGCATCTCCTCAAAACGCTACCCCTCCCGGCCGGCGGGTGCCCACCGAACCGTCGACGGGGTCCACGACCACACCACGGTCCGGACCGTCGCCAAGGCCGTCTCCATCGTCTTCCTGCTCCGTCCGCACCCGCGCGCGACCACGGCTCGGGACGCCGTGACCCACCCAAGGGGTTGACACGTCAGCGACACTGGCGGGATGCACGGCCCCTTGACGGCGCAGTTCAGCCGTCCCAGCACAGCGGCCGCCGGACCTCCGGCGCCGCTGTTTGCTGTGTCGGGAGCCGTCGCCCATCCGGGAGTGGCCCCTGCGTGGCCGCCGAGGTCTGCGCCGTCCTGGCGCACCGCCCTCGACGCGCTCTGGGCGGCCGTCGAGGGGGGCGACACCAGCAGCGCGACCGTCGGGGCCGACTGGGGCGCCCAGCGCCACGGCCCCGATGCCGGCGCCGGGTCGATCCCCGGCCAACGGAGTGTGCCTGGCCCTGCGCCGCGGAGTGCCCGCGACGAAGCCGCGCAGACGCGCATCGAGGCGCTCGTCCGCCTTGCCCAGGAGGGTGACCGCGAGGCCTTCGCCCAGCTCTACGACGCCTACGTCGACACGGTCTTCCGCTACGTGCTCGTCCGCGTGGGCAACCGCCCCCTGGCCGAGGACCTCACCTCGGAGACCTTCATCCGCGCCATGCGTCGCATCGACAGCTTCACGTGGCAGGGCCGCGACATCGCCGCCTGGTTCGTCACCATCGCGCGTAACCTCATCGCCGACCACGTCAAGTCCGCCCGGTTCCGCTTCGAGGTGACGACGGCCGACATGCGTGACGCCGACGAGCAGGTCGACGCACCCGAGGCCGAGGTCCTCGCGCGGCTGCGGGACGAGCGCCTGGTCTCAGCCATCCGCCAGCTCGGTCCCGAGCAGGCGGAGTGCATCACCCTGCGCTTCCTCCAGGGACTCAGCCTGGCCGAGACAGCGAGGGTTCTCGGCAAGTCCGAAGGGGCGGTCAAGCAGCTCCAGCTGCGCGCCACGCGAGCCCTGCGCAAGTCGCTGGAGGGAGTGGAGCTCTGACCGCGTAACCCCGGCCCACCCCTCGTCGTTTGCCGCACGCCGGGCGTCCCCGACCACCGCACCCCTCGACGGACCACTCACCAGACCACCCACCAAACCCACCCACCAGACCACCCACCAGACCTGGAGCAGCGCATGGACCTCGGCCCCGGCACGGACGCCGACCTCCTCCAGCGTGCCCTCGACGGCGAGCCGGTCGAGCGCCCGGGCATCGTCGAGCTGGTCACCGTGCTCCACGCCATCGAGGCGGTCGACCAGACGCGGCTGGCGCCGCGCGCGGAGTTCGTCTCGAACCTGCGGGAGCGTCTGCTCTCCGAGGCGCACCCCATCGCGGCCACTTCCACCGCGGACACCGCCGTGGACACCACCGTGGACACCACCGTGGACACCGCCGTGGATGTCCCCGACCTGCGGACCACTCCTGAGGGCGCCTCCGTCTCCGTCCTGCGGGTGTCGCGCCCGCTGCGTCACCTCGCGGCTGCGGCTGCCGCCGTCATCCTGCTGGCAGGCGGCCTCGGCGTCATGTCGCGGCAGGCGGCCCCCGGCGACCTGCTCTATCCGATCAAGCAGGTTCTCGACCGGGCTGCGGTCCAGCTCGCTGGCAGCACGCTCGACGCCGGGCTGACCCACGTCGCGCAGGCCGAGCAGCATGTCGCCGAGGCCCGCGAGCTGATCGACCGCGGCGACGTGGTCGCCGAGGACCTGTCGGTGGCCTTCGACGCCGCCGCACAGTCGACGACGTCGGCGCGGGCGCTTCTCCTCGAGGTCTACCGCACCGAGGGACGGCCCGAGGCGCTGACCTCGCTGGCCGACTTCGTCGCGCGCACGCTGCCGCAGGTCGAGGCGATGCGCCCCGCCGTCCCGGCCGGCGCCGTTCCCGCGTGGGAGCGGCTCCACGGGCTGCTCGCCCAGACCCAGCTGGAGTCCCTGCGCGAGCTCACCGCCTGCTCAGCGTGCGGTGAGCGGGCGGCCGCGGCCGAGCTTCAGCTCGAGCTGCTGCTCGGTGGCTCCGGCGTCGCGACTCCCGGCCTGACGGTCGGTCCCGTGGTTCCTCCGGCCGCCGGGCTCCCCGGCGCACCGGAAGCCACCGTCCCGGCGCCGCTGCCGACCGAGGGGACGCCGCTCCCCGGAGTGAGCGTCGCCCCGCCACCAGCCACGATCGGCTCGGCCACCGTGAGCCTGCCCGGGGTCGGCATCACGACGAGCGACGCGACCGTGGGTGGGGGCGGGGTCACACTGCCCAGCGCGACCATCAGCCTGCCGACGATCGGGCTGTCCTCGACCGTGGCGGTCGGGGGTGGCGGCGTGACCCTCTCCGACACCACCCTCTCCGACACCACCCTCACCGCTCCGAGCCTGTCCGTGGACCTCGATCCCACGCTCCCCTGAGCCGCGATCGAGCGCGACGCGGCCGTCAGATGAAGACGGACCGTCGCTGCATGAGCAGGCTGTAGAGCGTCTGCTGGATCGTCTCGCGCACCTGGTCGGTGAGGTCGAAGACGAGCATCGGGTCGTCCGCCGCCTCCGGGCCGAAGGCCGTGGTGTCGATTGGCGGGCCGAACTCGATGAGCCACTTGCTCGGCAGCGGGATGGCACCGAGGGGCCCCAGCCAGGGGAAGGTCGGAGTGATCGGCACGTAGGGCAGGCCGAGGAGACGGGCGAGCGTCGGCATGTTGCCGATCATCGGGTAGATCTCCTCGGCGCCCACGATGGAGCAGGGCACGATCGGCACGCCCGCGCGCAGGGCTGCGGCGACGAAGCCGCCTCGCCCGAACCTCTGGAGCTTGTAGCGATCGCTGAACGGCTTGCCGACGCCCTTGAACCCCTCGGGCCAGACGCCGACGAGGTGCCCGCCAGCGAGCAGCCGCTCGGCGTCCGTGTTGGCGGCGAGCGTCGATCCGGAGCGCCGGGCGATCGGCCCGACGAACGGGGTCTGGAAGACGAGGTCCGCACCCAGCATCCGCAGGTGGCGGTGGCGCGGGTGCTCGTCGTAGACGGCGACCTGGGTCATCAGCGAGTCCATGGCGACCGTGCCGGAGTGGTTCGCCACGACGAGGGCACCACCGGTGTCGGGAATGTTGTCGATGCCCTTCACCTCGACGCGGAACCACGACTTGTAGAGCGGCCGCAGGATGGGCAGGTGGACGTGCGTGGTGTAGTCCTCGTCGAAGCCGAACTCGTCGACCGTGTAGTCGCCCGTCAGCCTCCTGCGCACGTAGGCGAGGGTCTCGGCCACCTGGCGCTCGACCTCTTCCGCGGGGACGCCGGCGGCCGTCGCCGCGGCACGGAGCAGGTTGACCGCGAGCTCCACGAGCTCCGCCGGCCCGGGTCGGGCCTCGGAGGAGAACTCGGCGGCCTCGAGCACGGCACCGACGATCCGCTCCGCCGTGTGTTGCAGCCCTTCCGCGAGGCCCGCCGGTCCTGTGGCGGGCTCCGGCGCCGAGTCCGTATGCCGCTGGGCCGGCTCCGCGAGCAGCGCCACCTTCTCGTCGGGGGCAGGTAGCGACGGCACCGGACGCAAGGCTCGCTCCCGAGCCCGTTGCTCGCGCCGATCCCGGATCGCCCTGCGCGGTGGTCGCTTCCGGGTCGGGGTGCCCGCAGACCGGTCCTTTTCGGCTGTTGCGTCGCCGGCGACCGGAAGGCTGGCGTCCTCCGGCAGGGCGGCCGTGGCGTCGCGCCGCGCCGCACTGACCTCCAGCGGCGTTGCACTGGTGATCAAGGGGGTGCCGGACCGTCGGCGCCGCTCGCCGGTGGCCCGAGCGGCTCCGGCCGCGAAGGCGGAGCGCGAGGCCGGCACTGGTCGAACGGCGGCCTCGGCCTCCGCGGCCTGCGTGCCGGCGGCCTTCGTGGGGGCAGCCGCCTTCTTCGCCCCGGGGGTCTTCTTCGGAGCAGCCGCCCTCTTCGGTGCAGCCGCCCTCTTCGGTGCAGCCGCCCTCTTCGGTGCAGCCGCCTTCTTCGGCCCGGCGGCCTTCTTCGGGGACTGCTTCGCGGCCGTCACTGGGAGAGCCTCTCGAAGACGCGCGCCAGGGCTGCCGCGCCGCCACCGGCCGCGCCGGTGACCGCCCCGGTCACGGCCTCGCCGACGCCCTCGACGTCCGCGACGACGGAGTGGACGCCGGCGGCGAAGGCCTCGAAGGCCGCGCGCGTGGAGTAGCGCGGCTCGAACTCGAGCACGTGGCGCATCCGGGTCGTGTCCAGCCCCCGGCCGAAGGCGAGGAACGCCACCTGATCGGGCGAGAAGTCCGCAAGGCCGCTGCGTTTGACGATGTTGCCGATCAGGCCTGCGGTCGCGAGCGGAACCGGGAGGACCGGGCGGCGCACCATCGCGAGGCACTGGAGGAGCGTGAGGAAGCCGTCCCCGGCCACGTTGACGATGCCGACGGAAGGCCCAGTCGTGGCCGTGACGAGAGCAGCGATGGCGTCGTCCTCGTGGAGGAACTGGAGCCTGGCGTCGTAGCCCAGCGGCACCGGGATGAGCGGGAGCGTGAAGTAGTCGGTCACGGCGGTGCGGATCTGGGGGCCGATGACGTTGGCCAGCCGGAGCATGGTGATCTCGACGTCGGGGCGGCGCCGCGAGAACCCTCGGACGTAGCCCTCGACCTCGATGGAGTCCTTGCCGAACCCGCTGCGGGGGGTCGACTTGGCATTCATGTCCTCGGCGAACATCGCGGGGTCCCGCGGCGAGGACCCATAGATGGCGGCCGACGACTTGACGACGAGGCGCTGGACCGAGGGCGCCTTCTGGCACGCGGCGAGCAGCTGCATGGTGCCGATGACGTTGATCTCCTTCTGCGTCACCCGCCCGCCCGTGTCCTTCGGAGTCGCGATGACGTTCATGTGGACGACCGTGTCGACCTCGGCCTGGTTCATGATCCGCCCGATCATCGGGTTGCGGATGTCGGCGCGGACGAACTCGGCTCGGCCGATCGAGTGCCTCGGGGGGATCACGTCGACCCCGAGGATCCGCTCGATGCCGGGGTCGGCGCTCAGGCGGCGCGCGTAGAGACCCCCGAGATAGCGGGACACGCCGGTGACGAGCACGATCCTGGCCATCGGCTCCTCCTGTCTGCGCGCGTCATGGCGGACGGGGGCCGACCAGCCCCCCGGCGGTCATTGCGTGGACTTCGACACCACCCTATCCACGCGCAGGCCGCGTTGCGGACTCCGGTCCGTGATGTCGGTGACGCGCGGGGGCGAGCCGGCGGGTCAGGCAGCCGGCGCCGGACAGCAGTCGACCCCCGCCTGAGAGGCGAGGGTCGAGACGTGCGGGCCAGGCCCGCTACCTGTGCGAGTCAGGTCACTTCTTGTTACGACGCTGGTGACGCGTCTTGCGAAGCAGCTTGCGGTGCTTCTTCTTCGCCATCCGCTTCCGGCGCTTCTTGATGACAGAGCCCATGGTTGTCCTTGATCCGTTGACGGTGCTGTGTGCCGACCTGCGCCGACCACCCGTCAATCAGGAAAGTCGACTCCTCGAGCCGAGCCGAGGGCCAAGCGTAGCGTGTCGGCGGGGCTGACCCAAAAGGAGCGGCCTCGAAAGAGCAGTTTCTCCCCATGGGGGTCGGGGTCGACCCGAGCCCGAGAGGGAGAAACTGCTCCTTCAACCTGTCACGCGGTGTCGATGAACGACTGCTGCAGGTACTTGTGCACAGCATCCTCCGGGACCCGGAAGGAGCGCCCGACCCGGACGGCGGGCAGCTCGCCGCCGTGGACGAGCCGATACACCGTCATCTTTGACACGCGCATGATCGAGGCGACCTCGGCAACGGTCAGGAACCGCACCTCGGCGAGCTGACGCTCATTCGACATGTGATACCTCGATCTCTCCGACACACGCATGTCGCCGGCTTCCCCTCCGGCGAAACATCACACGGGTGCAGAAAGCAACATTAGAGGCTCCTGTGACTGGAGGGGAAGAGTGAAGAGCGCCTCGTCGTCCCGGCGCAAGTCGACACGCCGTGTCCACTGCAGACAAAGATGGCCGTATGCCGCTGGGCGCAGGCCCGCGCAGACGCGCGGGCCCGCGTCACACCACTGCCCCGCGCGCCACGAGCTGCCTTGGGACACAAAGGGTCACGGCATGATCCGGTGCAGGTCCCGCGGGAACAGCGCAACCTCCCGGACGTTCTTCGCCCCGGTGAGACGAGCCACCCAACGCTCCAGGCCGATCGCGAAGCCGCCGTGCGGTGGCATCCCGTGCTCGAACGCGGCGAGGTAGCCGGCGAGCGTCGCAGGGTCCTGGCCGGCCCGCTCGAGGGCGGCCCGGTAGTCGCTCGGACGATGGAGCCGCTGGCCTCCGGTCGTCAGCTCCAGGCCTCGGAACAGCAGGTCGAAGGAGTTCGACCCCTCGAAACCATCGCCACCCGGCTCAGCCAGACGGGCCTGACGGGGGTGCATGGGGGACGAAGCCGCCCATGGGTGCGTGTAGAAGGGCCGCTTCGCCATCGGGTAGCCCTCCACGGCAAGGAAGTCCGAGCCGTGGGTGGTCAGGGCCCACTCGCCCAGCGCCCTCTCGTGCGCCGGGCTGAGGTCGGGCTCGGCCGGGTCGGCGCCCACGAGCTCCAAGGCGTCCGCGAAGTGGATCACGGGGAACTCCTCCGGCACCCGGGGCAGGTCCACGTGAAGGAGCGAAGCGGCCTCAGCGGCATACGACTCGATGGCCTCCACCATCCCGGCGAGGGCAGCCCGGAGGATGACGAGCACGTCGCGGTGGTCCCGGATGAAACCGAGCTCCGCGTCGAGCGAGGTGTACTGCGCCAGGTGACGAACGGTGTCGTGCGGCTCCGCCCGGAAGACCGGACCCACCTCGAAGACCCGCTCGAACACTCCGACCAGCATCTGCTTGTAGAGCTGCGGCGACTGGGCGAGGTAGGCCGGGCGGCCGAAGTAGTCGACCTCGAAGACGTTGGCCCCCGACTCGGTGGCGCCGCCGACGAGCTTCGGCGTCGCGATCTCCGTGAAGTCGAGAGCGGTGAGCGCCGAGCGGAAGCCGCGCAACGAGGCACTCGCGATCTCCCACGCCGCTCGGTGCCGTGGATGCCGGAGCGTCACGGCCGCATGGTCGAGATGCGTCGCCAGCCCGGCCCCGAACGTCGGTCGCCACAGCTCGACCGGAGGCGCGACGGCAGGCTCCGTCAGCGCAGTGAACGTCGGCTCCACCAGCTCCGCCCCTCCAGGGGCCGCGGGGTTGAGCGACACGGTGCCCGTGACCTCGACCGTCGTCTCCTCAGGTATGCCGCTGAGCCGGCTGATCGTCTCTGCGTCCTTGACGACGACCTGGGTCAGACCCGTCCGGTCCCGCACCACGACGAACGTCACCGACGCGAGCGTGCGGCGCCGGTGCACCCAGCCCGCGATGCACGCCGGGGAGCCGTCGGGCAGGGATGCGAGGTCGCGTGCGAGGACTCGCTGATGGATGTCGGTCGGTTGATGGGTCGGTTGCATTCCTTCACCTCCTGGGATGTTGCCCCGGAGGTGCGGGCGATGGGGAGAGTCGCTGTGCCACCACACCTTCGCCGCCGCATGATCGCGGTCGGCCTCTTGGTCACGCTCGGCTCAGGATCGTCAGGCCCGTCAACGCCGTACATCCATGGTGCCAGATCCGAGCGCACCCTCTCGCCACTTTTACAGGGTGCATGGCGTCCGGCATCAGACGTCAGTCGACGTTCAGTCGAACCCTTGCGACCGACTCCTCGGCGCTCCGATCCTCCCTCGCTGGCGCTCGGTCGATTCTCACGCCGTCGTCGTCAGTCGAACCTTTCCGACCGACTCCTCGGCGCTCCGATCCTCCCTCGCTGGCGCTCGGTCGATTCTCACGCCGTCGTCGTCAGTCGAAGTGCACGTCCAGGCCGTGGTGCGGGAACACCGCCGACCGCGTCGCCATGATGGCCCGGTCCACCTCGCTGCCCGGGTCGTAGCCGAGGTCCCACGAGCGCCACCACAGCGGCCCATCCTGAGTCGTCAGGTCACCCATGCGGCGCGGCGCCGGTCGGCCCGTCACCTGCTCGACGTGCTCGCGCCAGTCCTCCGGGATCTCCGTGGCCGTCGGGATCGGACGGTGCGCGGCGATCGCCGTGAGGTGCGTCCACGTGCGAGGCACGACGCCCACCACCTCGTAGCCACCACCACCGAGCGCGACCCACTTGCCCTCGCACACCTCGTGCGCGAGCCGGTGGAGCGAGTCCGCGGCCGAGCGCTGCGCATCGACGGTCATCGCGAAGTGCGCCAAGGGATCCTCGGCATGGGTGTCACAGCCGTGCTGGGTGATGAGCAGGTCCGGCTTGAAGGACCGGACGATCGGCATCACCGTGGCGTGGATGGCCCGCAACCAGCCCGCATCCGAGAGCCCCGGCGGCAGTGACACGTTGACGGCCATGCCCTGCGCGTCCGGGCCGCCGATGTCCGTCGGCCACCCCGTCCCCGGAAAGAGGGCGCGACCCGTCTCGTGCAGCGAGATCGTCAGGACACGCGGGTCGTCCCAGAAGATCCGCTCGACGCCGTCGCCGTGATGCACGTCGACGTCGACGTAGGCGACCCTCTCGGCGCCGTGGTCGAGGAGCCACTTGATGCCGACCGCGATGTCGTTGTAGATGCAGAAGCCACTGGCCCGGTCAGGCATCGCGTGATGCAGGCCACCGGTGAAGTTCACGGCATGGCTGGTCTCCCCCTCCCAGACCGCGCGAACCGAGTCGACGGTGCCGGTCACGATCCGGGCACTCGACTCGTGCATGCCCTCGAACGCCGGGTCGTCCTCGGTGCCGATGCCGCGGGCGGGGTCCGCCTCGTCCGGGTCGGCGGACGCCGCCTTGACCGCCGCGACGTACTCCGTATCGTGGATCGTCTCGAGCAGTTCGTCGCTCGCCGGCTCGGCCCCACACACCTCGACACCGGGAGCGTCGAACAGGCCGAGGGCCTCGCACAGTCGAGCCGTCAGGTCCAGCCGGATGGGCGCCATGGGGTGGGTCGGCCCGAAGTTGTACTTCGTGAACGAGGGGTCCCAAACGACGCGGGCCTGACTTGGCATGATTGAGACGCTATCGCGTCCCTGCAGGGCGCGGACTGTGGACGAAGGGAATCCCATGGCGCGGAACAAGTTGTTCGAGGACGACGTGCTCGTCATCGGCCTCGGACGTTTCGGCTCCGCCGTCGCCATGGAGCTGACCAAGCTCGGGCATCGGGTCATCGCCGTCGAGCGCAACAACGCGCTGGCCGAGTCGTATGTCAACAAGTTCGCCAAGGTCGTGCACGCCGACATGGCTCAGGCCTCGGCCATCGACATGATCCGGGCGGCTGAGCCGAAGATCGCCGTCGTCGGCATCGGCTCCTCCGTCGAGTCCTCCGTGCTCGCCTCCGCCAACCTCGTCGACGCGGGCGTCCCGTCGATCTGGGCCAAGGCCCTCTCCCAGGAGCACAAGCGCATCCTCGACCGCATCGGCGTGCACCACGTCATCTCGCCCGAGTCCGACGCTGGCCGGCGAGTGGCCCACCTCGTCAACGGCCGGCTGCTGGACTACATCGAGTTCGACGACGGCTTCGCCATCGTCAAGATCAAGCCGCCGTCGGAGACGATCGGCTTCACGCTGGAGCAGAGCCAGATCCGCCGGAAGTACGGCGTGACCGTGGTGGGGGTCAAGGCGCCGGGCGAGGACTTCACCTACGCGGTGCCCCAGACCAAGGTGTCGCAGCACCACATGCTCATCGTCAGCGGCCCGACGGAACTGATCGAACGGTTCGCGGCGCGCCCCTGAGGCCGCCTGGCGGGCTCAGGAGCGCGGGATCGGCTCAGGGCCCGACCACTCCGGGGTCCTGCCCGAGCGGCAGGACCATCGCGATCTCCTCTTCGCCGTCCTCCGCCGACGCGACCCCCATCGGGCGGCGCTCATCCGTCGGCCGGAAGCCCATGCCGCTGGCGAAGGCGACCGCTCGGCCGTTCTCCGTCCCGACCCAGTAGTAGAGGTGGCTCTGGCCGCGGCGCTGGGCGAGCGCCGCGCCGTTCTTCACGAGGGTGGTGGCCACGCCCGTGCCGCGCAGCTCTGGCTTGACCCACAGCCCGAAGAGCTCGCCGGCGTCGGCCCCGTCGTCGGTCTCGGCCGTGCCCACACTGACCACGCCCACAGCGGCGCCGTCACGCTCCGCGATGAGCCGGGCTGAGCGCGTCATCCGGGTGCGCCAGAAGTCTTCGTCGAAGGCTGCTTCTTGCTCGAGGGTGGAGGCGAAGGCCTCGGGTGACTCGCGAAGGGCCTCGAGCCGCACCTCCCGATAGTCCTGCCACTCCTCCTCGCCCAGGGGGCGCACGGTGATCTCGCTCATGGCACCACCTTGGCATGGGGCCCGTGGCCCTGCACCTGAGGGTCGGTGAACTCACGGTGACCCGCACGGGCCGGCCCTCGTGCACGGTGGATCAGAAGCGGTGGACCATCTCGATCTCGTGGATGTCCTCGCGCCGAGGATGGGGCTCCGTCCCACCCGTCCGGACGAAACCGCACCGCTCGTAGAGCGCCAACGCCCCGACATTGTGGCTGCCGACCTCGAGCACCACCTCGGTCTTGCCGAGCCGCCGTGCCTCCTGGAGCACGGCGTTGACCAGCGCCTCACCCACGCCTCGGCCACGAGCGCGCGGGGCGACGTAGAGCCCGAACAAGGTCGCGGTCGTGGCCCGCTCGGGCTCCCAGTGCGATCCCAGCCCGGCGCTGCCGATGGTCCCCTGCTCGTCGCGGGCATGGAGGAGCCAGGCGCCCTCGATCCGCTCCCGCCAGTCGGCCTCGTCGTAGACGGCCTCGTCGGCGTAGGTGAACCAGAAGGCGTCGGGAGCGTCCCGGAGCATCTCGAGCCGGATGTCGCGGTGGCCTTCCCAGTCGTCCGGGCGGACCTCGTGCAGATGGATTCGTGGAGGGAGAGAACCGCTCATGCCCCCAGCCTGCCACGGGCCATTTCGAGTGGCGACCGTCACACTCCCCCAGTAGGTTCGCGACCGTGCGACCCGACCGGTCGCCGTGCAGTCACCCAGCCTCCCGATAGGAGCACTGTGAAACCAGCAGCAACCCGGACCTTGGTTATCGCGGCCGCGGCAGCCCTGAGCCTGACCGCGTCAGTCGCGGCGGGGATGGCCACCGCCGCCCCGGCAGGTCCCGACACCAGCTACCTCGTCCTGGCCCCGGAGGGCGCGTCCACCGCCGAGGCGTCCGCGCGGATCGCCGCGGCGGGAGGCACGGTCGTCGCCGACTACGCCAAGATCGGCGTCCTCGTCGCGCGGTCGACCAACCCCGGGTTCGCGACCGACGTGCAGGGTCAGGGCGTCGAGTCGGTCGCCTCCACGGAGGGGCTCGGCTCGATGCTCGAGGAGGCCGAGACCCTCGGCGAGGTCTCGGTCGAGGACGCGACTTCGGCCGGCGACCCGAGCGGAGAGCCGTTGTGGGACCTCCAGTGGGACATGCCGCAGATCGACCTCCCCGAGGCGCATGCGGTGACGACCGGCTCGTCCGACGTCGTCGTCGGGGTCCTCGACAGCGGCATCTCGAGCACCCACCCCGACCTCGCGACCCAGATCGCCAAGGACAAGAGCGCCTCGTGCCTCGGTGGTGTCGCCGACACGAGCGAGGCCGCCTGGAACCCCACGACCTCCGACCACGGCACGCACGTCGCCGGCACCATCGCTGCGGCCATCAACGGCGTCGGCGTCACGGGTGTCGCTCCCGGCGTCAAGGTGGCCTCGGTCAAGGTCGTCAGCGACGCCGGCTACATCTTCCCCGAGGCTGCCGTCTGCGGGTTCATGTGGGCTGCCGAGAACGGCATGGAGATCACCAACAACAGCTACTACATCGACCCGTGGGAGCTGAACTGCCGGGACGACGAGCGGCAGCGGCCGGTGTGGCTCGCGGTCCAGCGCGCCATTCGCTACTCCCAGAGCAAGGGCGTGCTCAACGTCGCATCGGCAGGCAACTCCAACTACGACCTGCAGAAGAAGAACCACGACAGCGGCAGTCCCAACGACGGGAGCGCCCCGGTCGAGGACCGTGTCGTCAACTCGGCGTGCCTGGTCCTGCCGGGTGAGGCCCCCGGCGTCGTCACCGTCTCCTCGACCGGTCCGACGCACCAGAAGTCGTACTTCTCGTCCTACGGCCAAGGTGTCGTCGACGTGACGGCACCCGGTGGTGACGCCCGGTTCCGCACCCAGGGCGCGTCCGTGATCGCGGCAGACGCGATCCTGTCGACGACGTGGAACAAGACCACCGGCGCGAACGGCTGGGGCTACAAGCAGGGCACGTCGATGTCCGGCCCGCACGCCGCGGGCGTCGCCGCCCTGGCGATCTCCGCACACCCGGGGCTGAAGCCGGGCTCGCTCGCCTCGCACCTGGAGCGGACTGCCACGCCGCTCTCCTGCCCGGAGGGCGTCTACGACCCGGTGCCCCTGCTGCCCAATGGTCATGGCTCGGACTACCAGGCAACCTGCTCGGGCGGGTTGCGCACCTCGTTCTACGGCGCCGGCGAGGTCAACGCCTTCGCGGCCGTCAAGTAGCGGGGAGACCAGACGCGGGCGCGGTTCGTGCAGGTGCTGCCTGCCCGAACCGCGCCCCTGCCTGGTGAATGGGGTCAGACGTGGCCGGACGCGAGCTGCCGGGACCGGGCCGCCGCGGCCTCCATGGCATTGACGAAGGCGGCTCGCACCTTGTGGTCGTCGAGCTGGCGCAGCGCCGCCACCGTCGTGCCGCCCGGCGAGCTGACCTGCTCGCGCAGCACCGTCGGGTGCTCGTGCGTCTCCTTGAGCATCGTGGCGGCGCCGTAGAGCGTCTGGACGACGAGCTCGGTGGCCGTCGCCCGGGGCAGCCCCAGCACGACACCAGCCTCGATCATCGCCTCGACGACATAGAAGATGTAGGCCGGGCCGCTGCCGGAGATCGCGGTGACCGCGTCCAGGTGCTTCTCCTCGAGGCGCACGACCTTGCCGCAGGAGGACAGGAGGGCTTCCGCCTCCGAGAGGTGGGCGTCCGTGCAGTGACGGCCTGGCGAGATGCCGGCCATCCCCTGGTCGACGAGGGCCGGAGTGTTCGGCATCACGCGGACGACCGAGGAGCCCTCCGGCAACCTCGCCTCGAGGAACTCCGTCGTGATGCCGGCCGCCAGGGAGACCACGGTGTTGCCCTCGCGGACGTGGTCCCGGATCTCGTCGAGCAGCCCCTCCATGTCCTGCGGCTTGACCACCAGGACGAGAGTGTCGGCCAGGTCGGCCGCCTCGGCGTTTGAGAGCGCGCGCACGGCGTACTTCTCCGCCAGCAGTGCCGCCCGCTCCGGGTTGCGCTCCGTGATGACGAGGTCCCCGGCGTCACGGCCCGAGCGCAGCAGCCCCGACAGCAGCGTCTCGCCCATCACACCGGCGCCGAAGATCGCAGTGGTTCCCATGGGTCAGCCTCTCGTTGCCAGTCCGCGGACGAAGAACATGACGTTGGCCGGCTTCTCCGCCATCCGGCGCATCAGATAGCCGTACCACTCCTGGCCGTAGGGGATGTAGACCCGCATCTGGTCGCCGCGGTCCGAGATGCGTCGCTGCTCGTCGGGCCGGATGCCGTAGAGCATCTGGTACTCGAACGACGTCGCGGCGCGTCCCGCCTGCGCTGCCAAGGCTCCCGCGATCTCGACGAGCCGAGGGTCGTGCGTGGCGACCATCGGATAGCCGTCCCCCTGCATGAGGATCTTCAGGCAACGGACATACGCCTTGTCCACCTCTGCGCCCGACTGGAAGGCGACCGACTCGGGCTCCTTGTAGGCGCCCTTGCAGAGCCGGACCCGTGAACCGGCTGTCGCCAGGTCCCGGCAGTCCGCCTCGGTCCGGTACAGATAGGACTGGAGCACCGCCCCGACGCTGGGGAAGTCGGCCCGCAGCTCGCGCAGGGCCTCGAGGGTGGCGTCCGTCGTCGTGTGGTCCTCCATGTCGAGGGTGACGGTCGTGCCCGCCAGGTCGGCCAACGTGCAGATCTCCCGGGCGTGCTCGAGGGCGATCCGGTCGCCGTCGCCGGGGAGTGCCTGCCCGAGCGCACTCAGCTTGAGCGAGACCTCGACCGAGCCGTTCTCGGTGAGTCCCCCGTCCCGGAGTGCGGTGAGCAGCTCGAGGTAGGCGTCCTTGGTCTGCTTCGCCAGGGTCAGATCCGTCGTGTCCTCGCCCAGGTAGTCGATCGTCGCCATCCGGCCCGTGGCCGCCATCTCCGAGGCAGCGCGCACCGCGTCGGCGTGCGCGGCGCCCGGCACGAACCGCTTGACGACGGAGCGAGAGACCGGCGCCTTCTGGATGACGTCGCGAATGGCCTCCTGCTTGGAGAGCTGAAGGAGCGAGTTGCGCAGCAGGTCGCTGGCGTCCACTGGGACCTCCGATCGGTCTTGGCCACCGTCACCGTGGTGGCTGCCGCAAATCTACCGCCGTGCGGCAGACTCACCACATGGACGTACGGCTCCCGCTTGACGACCTCGGCGCAGGCCTCGGGGAGGCCGCGACGGTACTCCGCGCCAACGCCATGGCCGCCGGTCTCGACACGCCCGTGCCCACCTGTCCCGGCTGGACCGTCGCTCGCATGGTCGCGCACGTCGGCATGGCCCATCGCTGGGCCGCGGCACACCTCGCAGGATCACCCGTCGACGACCCGGAGGGCCTGGAGGAGGCCGCCCTGTCGCAGCGGGACCTGCTCGGGTGGTTCGACGACGGTGCCACGGCACTGCTGCAGGCCATCGTCGACGCCCCCGACGACCTCACGGCCTTCGTCTTCCTCAAGAACGCGCCGCCGGCGAAGGTCTTCTGGGCCCGGCGACAGTGCCACGAGACCACCATCCACGCCGTCGACGCCCTCGCCGCGCGGCTCGGTCGGCCCCCACACCGCAGCGAGGTCTGGATCCGCCCCTCCCTCGCGCTCGACGGCCTCGACGAGCTGCTCCGCGGCTTCGTCCCGCGCCGGAGCCAGGGCATCCACCCGCCCACCGAGACCACCGTGCTCGTCAGCCCCGATGACTCCCCCGTCTCCTGGCGGCTCGGCATGGGACCCGACCACCCCGTCGAGGTCACCGTCGACGACGGACCGAGCCCAGCGGCATACGGCAGCATCGACCGAACGCTCGCGGGGCACCCGGTGGACCTCTACCTGCGACTGTGGAACCGGAGCGCCGACATCGACCCGTGGTGGCACGAGCTCGTCACCATCACCTGGAAGTGAGCCCCGATGCCCGCACTCGACCACCTCGTCAAGGAGGCCTACCCACGCTCGACGAAGTACGACGCCAAGTGGCTCGTCGACCTCGACATGGGTCCACACCCGCTCTGGCTCCTCGAGGACCTCGCGACCGACCTCGACCTGCGACCCGGGATGCGCGTCCTCGACCTCGGGTCCGGGCTCGGCGCCACCTCCGTGTTCCTCGCGAAGGAGTACGGCGTGCGCGTCGTGGCGGCCGACCTCTGGGTCGACCCGACGGAGGCAACCGAGGTCTTCCGGAAGGAGGGAGTCGACGATCGCGTGCTCCCCATGCGCGTCGACGCCGGCCAGCTGCCCTTCGGGGCACGCGCGTTCGATGCCATCGTCAGCATCGACGCGTGGGAGTACTTCGGGACCGGTGACCACTACCCGCCCTACCTCGCGAGATTCCTCAAGCCCGGAGGCCAGCTGGGGGTCGCCACTCCGGCCCTCACGACCGAGGTCCGCGAGCTCGGCGAGATCCCCGAGCACATCGACAAGGTCGTCGGGGCCGAGACGGCCGCCTGGCACACCGCGGCCTGGCTGCGCAGCCAGTGGGAGTTCTCCCGGGCCTTCGCATCGGTCACCGCTCGCGAACAGGTCGATGCGTGCGCCAACTGGCTGCTCTGGGAGCGGGCCGTCATGGAGCTCAAGGGACGCATGACCTCGCCCGTGCAGCAGATGCTCGAGGCCGACGGCGGCGCCTTCGTGACCTTCGCCCTCGTGACCGGGCGAGTGACATGAGCGTCGACGAGCGGGATCTGGGCTTCCTGCGGCGAGCGGTCGAGCTGGCCCGGCTCGCACTCGAACGCGGCGACGAGCCCTTCGGCTCCGTGCTCGTCTCGGGCGAGGGCGAGGTGCTCTTCGAGGACCACAACCACGTCGTCGCGCTGGAGGGGACGCAGCATCCGGAGTTCGCGATCGCCCGCTGGGCCGGAGCACACCTCGAGCCGGCCGAGCGGGCGCTGGCCTGCGTCTACACGTCCGGCGAGCACTGCCCCATGTGCTCTGCGGCGCACGGATGGGTCGGGTTGGGGCGGATCGTCTACGCCGCCAGCTCGGCGCAGCTCGGGCAGTGGCGAGCGGCGTGGGGACTGCCGGCCGGGCCGGTGCGTGGCCTGGCGATCCGGGAGGTCGTGCCGGACGCGGTCGTGGACGGGCCGGCGCCCGAGCTGGAGGCCGAGGTCAGGGCGCTGCACGAGGCGTGGGCGCGGCGGTCCTGAGGCCCGGGTCGCCCGGCCGCCATGTGCGGACCCTGGTCCCCGAATGGCGGGATGCCGGCCCGCGCGGCCGCCATTTGGGGGCCCTGGTCCCCGAATGGCGGAGGGGCGGGAGGAGCGCCAGTGACTCCGGGGCTGGGAGCGAGCTCAGCGGCATACGGCGGGGAGGGTGGTTTGGGTACAGGAGGGGCGTTCCGCTGACGGCGAACAGGAGGCCGAACGTGCGTGGCACACGCTCAGGATGGGAACACTCACGCACGGGCCCGCGTTGTGCGGGGTGCCTGCTCACAGCGGGCGCAGATAGCATCGAGGTATCTCGATCAGGCAGGAGAAGACATGTTTGAACGGTTCACCGATCGGGCCCGACGGGTGGTGGTCCTGGCGCAGGAGGAAGCACGCCTGCTCAACCACAACTACATCGGCACCGAGCACATCCTCCTGGGTCTGATCCACGAAGGTGAGGGCGTGGCCGCCAAGGCTCTCGAGAGCCTCGACATCTCGCTCGAGGCCGTGCGGGCGCAGGTCCAGGAGATCATCGGCCAGGGACAGCAGGCCCCGACCGGTCACATCCCCTTCACGCCGCGCGCGAAGAAGGTCCTCGAGTACTCCCTCCGCGAGGCGCTGCAGCTCGGCCACAGCTACATCGGCACCGAGCACATCCTCCTCGGCCTGATCCGCGAGGGCGAGGGCGTCGCCGCCCAGGTCCTCGTAAAGCTCGGCGCGGAGCTCAACAAGGTGCGCCAGCAGGTCATCCAGCTGCTCTCCGGCTACCAGGGCCAGGGCGGCCAGGGCGAGAAGACCGGCGCGGGCGTCGGCCAGGCGACCGGTGAGGGCACCCCGGCGGGCTCCCTCGTCCTCGACCAGTTCGGCCGCAACCTGACGCAGGCCGCCCGCGAGGGCAAGCTCGACCCGGTCATCGGGCGCGAGAAGGAGATCGAGCGGGTCATGCAGGTGCTGTCCCGCCGCACCAAGAACAACCCCGTCCTCATCGGCGAGCCCGGCGTCGGCAAGACCGCCGTCGTCGAGGGCCTGGCCCAGGACATCGTCAAGGGCGAGGTGCCCGAGACGCTCAAGGACAAGCAGCTCTACACCCTCGACCTCGGCTCTCTCGTGGCCGGCAGCCGCTACCGCGGCGACTTCGAGGAGCGCCTCAAGAAGGTGCTCAAGGAGATCCGCACCCGCGGCGACATCATCATCTTCATCGACGAGATCCACACGCTCGTCGGTGCCGGTGCGGCCGAGGGCGCCATCGACGCCGCGAGCATCCTCAAGCCGATGCTCGCCCGCGGTGAGCTGCAGACGATCGGCGCGACGACGCTCGACGAGTACCGCAAGCACATCGAGAAGGACTCGGCCCTCGAGCGCCGGTTCCAGCCGATCCAGGTGCAGGAGCCGACGCTCCCCCACACCATCGAGATCCTCAAGGGCCTGCGGGACCGCTACGAGGCGCACCACCGGGTCACCATCACCGACAGCGCTCTCGTCGCGGCCGCCAACATGGCCGACCGCTACATCAACGACCGGTTCCTCCCGGACAAGGCGATCGACCTCATCGACGAGGCGGGAGCGCGCCTGCGCATCCGCCGGATGACGGCTCCGCCGGACCTGCGCGAGTTCGACGAGCGGATCGCCCACCTGGTGCGCGAGAAGGAGTCCGCGATCGACGGGCAGGACTTCGAGCGCGCGGCCCGCGTCCGCGACGAGGAGAAGAAGCTGCGCGCCGAGAAGGCCGAGCGCGAGGCGCAGTGGAAGTCCGGCGACATGGACGTCGTGGCCGAGGTCGATGACGAGCTCATCGCCGAGGTCCTCGCAGCCAGCACGGGCATCCCCGTCTTCAAGCTGACCGAGGAGGAGTCGAGCCGACTGCTCCACATGGAGGACGAGCTGCACAAGCGGATCGTCGGCATGAACGACGCCGTCAAGGCGCTGTCCCAGGCCATCCGGCGCACCCGGGCCGGCCTCAAGGACCCGCGGCGCCCCGGTGGGTCGTTCATCTTCGCCGGCCCGACCGGTGTCGGCAAGACCGAGCTGGCCAAGACGCTCGCCGAGTTCCTCTTCGGCAGCGAGGACGCGCTGATCAGCCTCGACATGTCCGAGTTCTCCGAGAAGCACACGGTGAGCCGACTCTTCGGCTCCCCGCCCGGCTACGTCGGCTACGAGGAGGGCGGCCAGCTGACCGAGAAGGTCCGCCGCAAGCCGTTCTCCGTCGTGCTCTTCGACGAGGTGGAGAAGGCCCACCCGGAGATCTTCAACAGCCTGCTGCAGGTCCTCGAGGACGGCCGCCTGACCGACTCGCAGGGTCGGATGGTCGACTTCAAGAACACCGTCATCATCATGACGACCAACCTCGGCACGCGGGACATCTCCAAGGCGAGCATGGGCTTCAGCGCCGGACCCGACAGCCGCTCGGACTACGAGCGGATGAAGGCGAAGGTCACGGACGAGCTCAAGCAGCACTTCCGGCCCGAGTTCCTCAACCGTGTCGACGACACGATCGTCTTCCCGCACCTGACCCGCGAGGAGATCACCCAGATCGTCGACCTCGAGATCGCCAAGCTCGACAAGCGGCTCAAGGACAAGGACATGGGCATCGAGCTCACGCAGGCAGCGAAGGACCTGCTCGCCAAGAAGGGCTACGACCACGTGCTGGGCGCCCGGCCGCTGCGCCGCACCATCCAGCGCGAGATCGAGGACGCCCTGTCCGAGAAGATCCTCTACGCGGAGTTCACTTCCGGCCAGTACGTCAAGGTCGACACCGAGGGCGAGGGCAAGGAGGAGAAGTTCACCTTCTCCGACATGGCTCGGCCCGGTCACCGGCCGGCCGACGACCTGCCGGAGCTGCCGGACGGGCCCGCCCTGGACGAGGCCCTCGGGGCCGAGTTCGTCGGCGTGCCTGACCCGACCCGCGACGTCACCGGCAGCGCGGGACCGTCCGCGCCGTCGGGCACTGAGACGGCCTGAGGTCGCGAGCCGACCAGACGGACACAGACGAAGGGGCCGAGGACAACTCCTCGGCCCCTTCGTCTCCCCTGGATCACCCCTGACCACTCCCCCACGTGTCATACCCGGGGCCGACCTCGTCGTAACGCGTCCCCGACCGTCGTCCGATTCGCCCGCCCGCGGTGCGGGCCCCGCCTTGGATCATGACGCACACAGAAACATCATCGAGCCGTATGCCGCTGGGCTCGCACGCGCACGCCCCCTCCCTCCCAGCCCTCGACGGTCGCCTCGTGGCCCGAGGGCTGTGCTGGTGTCGGTGCTGGCGTCGGTGCTGACGTAGGTGCTGGCCTCGCGCCGTCCCGTCGAGCGTGCGGCGACGGAGACGCCATGGCCGGTCTGCTGAGAGGTTCGTCTACCGTGGCCCTGTGACCCTCGGACGCGTCCGCCCCCGGCCCCACGCCACTCGCGCCGCCATCGGTGCGCTGGCTGCGACCGGCCTCCTGCTCACCGGCTGCACGAGCGACCCGCCGGCCCCTGGTCCCTCCAGTCCATCGGCATCCTCGACGAGCACCCCCGCCGCTCCGTCGCCTCAGCCGACGTCGGCCGTCCGCGGCGCGCCGGCTGAGCTCCAACAGCTCATCGAGCGGGTCTACGCCGGCTCCGACCTCGGCCGGGACGCCAACGCCGCGACCGCCAAGGCCCTCGCCGAGCGCACGGCCGCGGGCACCCAGGCGGTGCCGGCGGGCGCGAAGGCGACCATCGGGTCCTGGTTCGGCACCCCGGTCGCAGTCGTCACGGCGGGCGACGACGTCCACCTCGCCGTCGGTCCGAAGTGGAAGCTCGTCGGTGGCTGGTGGCCCTCGCTCGGCCTCGATGACGCCGTCGTCGGAGGCGGCCCCCGGTGGGTGCTCGCCCTGGGCTCCGATGCCCGTCGCGGCCAGGCGATCGACCGGGCCCGCGCCGACACCCTGCAGGTCGTCGGCATCGACGGCAAGGGCGGCGGAGGCGTCATGGGGATCGCCCGCGACCTGTGGGTGCCCCTCAGCACGGGCGGCAAGGGCAAGATCAACTCGGCCATGTCGCTCGGCGGGCCGCAGGCGCAGCTGCGCACGGTGCGAGGGGCGACCGGCCTGCCCATCGAGGGATACGCCCTGATCGGCTTCTATGGGTTCGTCGACCTGGTCGACGACCAGGGGGGCATCCCCATCGTCGTGCCCGAGACCGTCGATGCCTCACACGCCCGCATCGTGATCAAGAAGGGCGAGCAGACCCTCAGCGGCAAGGAGGCCCTCGCCTACGCCCGTGAGCGAAAGACCCTGCCGGACGGTGACTTCGGTCGTTCGCGTCACCAGGGCGAGCTGCTCCTCGCCGCCGCGGTCAAGGCCAAGCTCGCCGGTCCCCTCGCCATCCCCGGCGCGCTGACGAGCTTCAGCAAGGTCGGCAAGAGCGACCTGAGCGCAGCAGAGATGCTGACCTTCGCGGCGGCCCTCTACCGGCTCAACCCGACCAAGGTCGGCCGGGACGTCGCAGCGGGGCCCTTCGGCTGGGCGGGCTCCCAGTCGATCGTCGTGCTCGGCAACGATGCGCGCCGCCTCTTCACCTCGTTCGAGGACGGCAACCTCCGATGACCACCCCGTCTGCGGAGCCCGTCCTGCGTCGCGCCCGCACCGCCGACATCCGCGGCATCCGCGCCCTCGTCGCCCCCCTCGCCGAGCGGCGGGTCCTCGTGAGCAAGGAGGCGGTGACCTACTACGAGGCGGTGCAGGAGTTCCGGGTCGCCGAGCTCGACGGTGAGCTGGTCGGCTGCGGGGCCCTGCACGTCATGTGGGAGGACCTGGCCGAGATCCGCACCCTCGCCGTGGCCGACACCCAGCTCGGCACGGGTCTCGGTGGCCGCATTCTCGAGGCCCTCGTCGAGGACGCCCGCGAGCTCGGCGTGCGGCGGCTCTTCTGCCTCACCTTCGAGGTGCCCTTCTTCACCCGGCACGGCTTCGCCCCCATCGAGGGCCAGGCCGTGTCGGCGGACGTCTACGCCGAGCTGCTGCGCTCCTACGACGAGGGCGTCGCGGAGTTCCTCGACCTCGAGCGCGTCAAGCCCAACACGTTGGGCAACACCCGCATGCTGCGCACGCTCGAATAGCTCGTATGCCGCTGGGCTCGCTTCCAGCGCCAACGAACCCAGCGGCATACGGGCTCTTCACCTCTGCCCGGCGGAGCTCGCGTAGATGCGGCGAACGACGTCCTCGATGTCGGGTTCCTCGACGGCGAGGTCACGGATCGTGGCCCGGCGGGACACTTCCGTGAGCACGGCCGCCGCGGTCGTCCGGGCGCCGTCGAAGGCGAGGCGTTGACGCAGGCCGTCCGACTCCACAGCGACGAGACGGGCACCCGGGACGTCCTGGAGTGGGCGCGTGGGCTCGGCCAGGTCGATGACGAGGAGCCGCTCCGCGCCGACCGTCGCGGCGAGGCCCGGCAGGGTGCCGTCGTAGGCGAGCCGGCCGTGGTCGACGACGAGGACGCGGCTGCAGAGTCGCTCGACGTCGCCCATGTCGTGCGTCGTCAGGAGCAGCGTGGTGCCGCGCTCGCGGCGCTCCTCGACGAGGAACTCGCGCAGCCGCTGCTTGGAGAGCACGTCGAGACCGATGGTCGGCTCGTCGAGCACCAGCAGTCGGGGTGAGTGGAGCAGGGCGGCCGCGATCTCGGCGCGCATCCGCTGGCCCAGGGAGAGGGAACGGACCGGGGTGGCGAGCTGCCCACCCATCTCCAGCTCGTCGACGAGGCGGGCGGTCCGGTCGCGGGCTGCCGCGGGATCCAGGCGGTGGATCGCGGCCAGGATGGTGAACGACTCGCGGAGCGGGAGGTCCCACCACAGCTGCGAGCGCTGCCCGAAGACGACGCCCACCTGGCGAGCCACGTCGATCCGCCGACGCATGGGGTCGAGTCCGCAGGTGCGGACCTGCCCGGCCGTGGGCCGCAGGATGCCCATGAGCAGCTTGATCGTCGTGGACTTGCCGGCTCCGTTCGCGCCGATGTAGCCGACCGCTTCGCCGGGCTGGATGCCGAACGAGATGTGGTCGACGGCGCGGACCCTCCGGCTCTTCCGGCCGAGGCCGCCATAGTCACGCACCAGGTTCGTGACCTCGATGATGGGACCGGCCTGCCCGGTCGGCGAGGTCGGGGCGTCGTGGTCAGGACGAGTCATCCGCCTGCTCCTTGGTAGTGGCGGGTGCCTGCTCGCCAGCACCCTGCAGCAAGGAGCCACGCGAGGACGGCGGCAAGCGGGGTGAACCAGGCCAGCCAGGACGGGGCCAGGTGGTCGCCGGGGAGGTCGAGGATCGCAACGGCCGGCAGGTAGGCGATGAACGCGGTCGGCACGACGAACGTCCAGAAGATGCGTAACAGGTCCGGGAAGACCCGCTGCGGCTGCTGCGCTGCGTAGGCGCCGCCGTAGGTGAAGGCGTTGGTGAGCTCGGCGCCGTCGACGACGTAGAACTGCAGCCCGCCCGCTGCCGTGAACAGCGCGGCGAAGATGGCGGTGCCGCTCACCAGGGTGAGGACGATGATGGCGACGGTGGCCGCGCTCCACGCGATGTCCCCGATCGAGAGAGCGACTCCGAGGGCCCCGAGGGCGACGCTCAGGCGCCCGATCCTGCGCAGCGAGATGTCGCTCGCCATGAACTGGGCCAGCAGCGGCAGGGGACGGACGTAGAAGGCGTCGATCGTGCCGGCCCGGATGTAGGTCGGCAGCTGGTCGAGGTGGCCGACGAGCATGTCGGCCACCGAGAAGCACACGTTGGACAGGGCGAAGACGAGCAGGGCCGCGGAGAAGTCGAGCCCGCCGAGCACGTCGACGTTGTGGAAGATGACCAACACCTCGGCCAGCTCGGTGAGGCCCACGCCGAGAGTGCCGACGACATCGGTGACGAAGGAGGTCCGATACTGCAGCTGCGCCCGCATCCGCGAGCGGAGGACGACGCGGTAAGGGGTGAAGTCAGCCACCCTGCACCTCCAACCGGCGTCGACCGGACTGCAGGACGACCTGCGCCATGACGACGAGGGCGACGGCCCAAGCGAGCTGCGTGGCCAGCGTCCCCCAGACGGCGGCGCCGTCGACGCGACCGGACAGGATGTCGAGGGGGTGCTGGAGCATCGAGGGGAACGGCGTCCACTCTGCGAAGGTGCGGAGCCAGTCCGGGAACCACGGCACTGGCACATAGAGCCCACAGAGGAACCCGGTCGTGATCATCCACAGGAGACGGATGCCGCGGATCTCGACGATCCAGAATGCCGACAGGTTGACGATGAAGCTCCCGCAGAACGCGACGACCACAGCGACAGCGACCGAGAGCAGCCCAAGGATCCAGGAGCCGATGCCCGGCGGCCAGGCGAGGTCGAAGAGCAGCGCGCCGATGAGCAGGGCCGGCAGCCCTCGCGCGAGGAAGTTCACTCCCGCGCGCCCGATGTCCTCGGCGAGGTAGACGAGCTGCGGGCCAGCCGGGCGCAGGAAGTCGACGGCGATGTCACCGGTCCGCACCCGCTGCCCGACCTCCTGGAAGCCCCAGAGGTTGACGACGCCGAGCAGGGCCTGGCCCCACCAGACGAAGGCGAGCACCCTGGGACCGTCATAGCCGGCGATGTGAGTGCCCGCCGAGCCGATCGCGCCGAGGAGCACGGACGCCCGGATGACTCCGAAGACCGAGTTCGTCGCGGTCCCGGCCAGGAGTGCGAGGCGGTACGTCGAGTGGCGGCGGAACCCGGCACGGACGAGCAGGAGGAAGGTCCTCATCGATGGCTCGCCAGCATGACCGCCGACCCTACCGCCGGGCCCGCCGGTCGCAAAGTGCATGATGGTCGACCGACGGCGGAGCCGACGTGGGCATCGCTGCGTCACATCACGGAAGGCCGGCGGCGGCGCCGGACCCCTGGTAGCCCGAGGAGGCGTGCGCATGGCGCGGATCGAGGCCAACTGCTCTCAGTGCGGTGGCGTGGAGTTCGAGGACGGCTTCATCGAGGACAACGGTCAGGGCTCGCAGGGCTTCGCGCGCTGGATCGCTGGTCCGTTGCAGCGCGGGCCGTTCGGCGGGGCCTTCCGGTTCGGGGCTCCTCGGTGGGTGGTCGACGCGATCCGCTGCACCCTCTGCGGCCACCTCGAGCTCTACGTCCGCGATCGCGCGTAGCCCGTTGCTCAGGCGGGGAGGCGGAACCGGTTGCGTCCCAACGGTTCCACCAGGCCGTCAGCGACGAGGGAGTCGAGGCAGCGCAGCACCTGGGCGCGTTCGGGACCGGCACCGTCGAGCGCGGTGAGCGGCACGGGCCGGTGCTCCTCGCGCAGGCGGCGCAGGATCTCTCCGCGCACCTGTCGGTCCGTGCCGTGCCAGGCCTGCCCACGTCGCGGGGGCCCTTCGTAGGCAGGCCGGCCCGCCACGTTCCAGGCGCACAGGTCGGCGACCGGACACTCCTCGCAACGGGGCCCGCGTGCGACGCAGACGAGCGCGCCCAGCTCCATGACGGCGACGTTCCAGACGTTGGCCTCGTCTCGCGCCGACGATTCCGTATGCCGCTGGGCCGGCATCGCGCGCGTCGCCAGGTCGGTCTCGGCCCGGGTGAGGGTCAGATGAGGGAACGCCTTGCCCTCGACCGTGCGGGCCAGCACCCGGCGGACGTTCGTGTCGACGACGACCTCGGGGATGCCGAAGGCGAAGCACGCGACCGCTGCGGCGGTGTAGGCACCGACGCCCGGGAGGGCGAGCAGCTCGGCGGGCGTGGTCGGCACGTCTCCCCCATGTCGCTCGACCATGACCGTGGCTGCCTCGTGGAGCCGCAGCGCCCGGCGCGGGTAGCCGAGCCGCCCCCAGGCCCGGACTGCATCGCCCGGCGCCGCGGCAGCCAGGGCGGCCGGTGTCGGCCACCGCTGCATCCAGTCACGCCAGATCGGCTCGACGCGGGCGAGCGGGGTCTGCTGGGCCATCACCTCGGAGAGGAAGACGCCCCACGGGCCGCAGTCCGGCTCCCGCCACGGCAGGGCGCGTCCGGCGCGGGCGTACCAGGCGTTGATGCGCCGGCGCAGGGCCCGCATCATCATCTCGTCAGGCGCACTGGGGGGAGCGCTGCAGGCAGCACCCGCCCTGGCCGCGGACGTCATCGGCTGGGTCAGACGTAGCGCTCGAGGATCGAGGACTCCGCGAGGCGTGACAGGCCCTCCCGGACCGCACGGGCGCGCCCCTCGCCCACACCGTCGACGAGCATGAGGTCCTCGATCCCGGCTGCAAGCAGTCGCTGGAGGGACTCGAAGTGGTTGACGAGGCGCTCCACGATGGCCGTCGGCAGGCGGGGCACCTTGGTGAGGAGGCGATAGCCCTGCGGGCTGACGGGCGCGTCCAGGCTGTCGCCGACGATCGAGAAGCCCACGGCCCGAGCCCCGGCCGACAGGTCGAGCAGCTCGACGGAGTTGAGCGCCTCGAGGTTGGCCAGGGCGTCGTCGGCGGTGAGGTCCGACTTGGTCGAGGGCAGGTAGTCGCGGATGACGAGCTCCCGGTCGTTGCCGAGACCGCCGACGAGCTCCTCGAGCTGCAGGCTGAGCAGGCGGCCGTCGGTGCCGAGCTCGACGACGTAGTCCTGGATCTCGGCGGAGATGCGGCGCACCATCTCGAGGCGCTGGAGCACCGAGGTGACATCGCGGATCGTGACGAGATCCTCGATCTCGAGCGCGGAGAGCGTGCCCGTCACCTCGTCGAGTCGGGCCTTGTAGCGCTCGAGGGTCTGCAGTGCCTGGTCCGCCCGGGACAGCGTCGTGGGCGATCCCTCGACGACATGCCGCTTGTTGCGCACGTAGAGCGCGACGACGCCCATCGACTGGCTCACCGAGATGACCGGGAAGCCGGTCTGCTTGGCGACGCGCTCGGCGGTCCGGTGTCGCGTGCCGGACTCGGACGTCTCGATGCTCGAGTCGGGCACGAGCTGGGTGGCTGCCCGCAGGATGCGGGTGCCCTCGCGGTCGAGCACGACCGCCCCGTCCATCTTGCACAGCTCGCGCACCCGGGTGGCGGAGAACTCCACGTCGAGCTGGAAACCGCCCGTGCAGATCGTCTCGACGACACGGTCGTGGCCGAGCACGATCAGCGCTCCGGTGCGCCCGCGCAGGATCCGCTCGAGACCGTCGCGCAGCTCCGTGCCGGGAGCGACCGCGGCGAGGGCCGCGCGGAGCAGCAGCTCGTCGTCGTTCCTGTCCATCACATCCCGTTCAGCCGGTGGGCGCCTCAGGTCGGCTCGGGGCCGTCTCGTCGGCGTCGGTGAGTTGTCGTGAGTTTGTCGAGTTCGGCGTCCCCGCCTCGATGCCGAGGTTCGTCGGGGTCGGTGGTCCGAAGTCTAGGCGCTGTCGCGGGCCAATGCTGGTGTCCCCTGCACCACGGCGAGGCGACGCATCGTCTCGATGGCCTCGGCGACGTTGCCCACCTCGATGACGTCGAGGTTGTCGGGGACGGGCGAGTCGGCGCGGCTGCCTTTCGGGACGACGGCGTGACGGAAACCGAGACGGGCGGCTTCGGCGAGGCGCCGGCCGATTCCCGTTGCCCTGCGGACCTCCCCGGCGAGGCCCACCTCCCCGATGGCCACCACGTCGACGGGCAACGGCCGGTCGAGCACGGACGACGCGAGGGCACAGACGAGGGCCAGGTCCGCGGCGGGCTCGGTCAGTCGCACGCCCCCGACGGTCGCCGCGAAGATGTCCTGCGCCCCGACCGGGGCACCCGCCCGCTTGTCGAGGACGGCGATCACCATGGCGAGCCGCGATGCGTCGAGACCGCTGGAGGTCCGGCGGGGTGAGGGCAGCGTCGAGGGAGCCACGAGCGCCTGCACCTCGGTGACGAGCGGCCGGCGGCCCTCGAGCGTGACGGTCACACAGGTCCCGGCCACGGCCGTCACCCGGTGCGAGAGGAACAGCCCGCTGGGGTCCGCGAGCCCGATGATGCCGGCCTCGGAGAGGTCGAAGCAGCCGACCTCGTCGGTCGGTCCGTAGCGGTTCTTGACGGCCCGGACCAGCCGCAGCCGGGAGTGACGGTCGCCCTCGAACTGGACGACGACGTCGACGAGGTGCTCGAGCACCCGCGGCCCCGCGATGGACCCGTCCTTGGTGACGTGGCCGACGAGGAGCATCGCGATCCCCCGGTCCTTGGCCATCCGGATCAGGCTCGCGGCGACCTCGCGCACCTGCGAGACGTTGCCCGCCTGGCCCTCGACGTCAGCGCTGGCAATGGTCTGGACGGAGTCCACGATGAGCAGCTCGGGTGCCGTCCCCTCGACGTGGCCGAGGACCGTGGCGAGGTCGGTCTCGGCCGCCAGGTAGAGCGTGTCCGCGAGGGCGTCGATGCGGTCTGCGCGCGCTCGGACCTGCGCGGCGCTCTCCTCCCCACTGACGTAGAGCGTGGCGGCTCCCTGCCGTGCGGCGCGGGCGGCGACGTCCAGCAACAGCGTGGACTTGCCGATGCCGGGCTCCCCCGCCACGAGCACCACCGCGCCGGGGACCAGTCCGCCGCCCAGGACCCGGTCGAACTCTGCGACGCCGGTGGGCCGGGCGGCCGCCGTGGTGAGGTCGACCTCGGCGATGGGTGTGGCCGGTCGCAGCACCTGGGCGGGCGCCGTGCGAGGAGCGGCCGTGCCGCCGGCCTCCGCCACCGTGCCCCAGGCCTGGCACTCACCGCAGCGGCCCACCCACTTGACGGTCGCCCAGCCGCACTCCGCACAACGGAAGCGAGGTGAGTGCCGGCTGGTCGACTTGGTGGCCATGCCCGCAACCGTAGAGGGGCGGGACGACAACGCCCGCGAGCAACGCCGACCGCGAGCGGGACGTCCAAGGAGCCGTCAGGGCCGTGCCGCACACCGTGGGATCATGAACGCATGGAAACGGTCCTGCCCTATGTCCTTGCGCTGCTTCCGACGCTGGGCGTCACCTGGCTCTTCTTCGTCATCATCCGCAACATTGTCGAGGGCGACCGGCGAGAGAGAATTGCGATGGCCAAGTGGGAGGCCGAGCGCGATGCCGAGGCTGCCGGCAATTCACCCGAACAAAACTGAGCAGCATAGCCCAGTCTCAGACGATTCACGTCATCCACAAATGGCCGCCAGGAATTCCCGCTGAATGCCAATTGCGTGTAAATTGAAGGGTGACGCGAATGCAATGCATTCACGGCACCTCAATTACCATCACGACACCAGATGGAGAAACATGGCTCAGCGAGTCGAAGTCGTCCTCATCGACGATGTTGACGGCGGTCCCGCCGACGAAACTGTCAGCTTCGCGATCGACGGGGTCTCCTACGAGATCGACCTCAGTGACAAGAATGCAAGCAAGCTGCGCGACGCCCTGGCTGCCTGGACCGGCCACGCCCGTCGCAGCGGCGGCGCACGCGGCGGCCGTCGCCGCGGCTCCTCCGGGGGCGGCGCCAAGCGGGGCGACCTCGCGGCCGTCCGCGAGTGGGCCCGCGCCAACGGGCACCAGGTCTCGGACCGTGGCCGGATCTCCGCCGAGATCCAGGCCGCCTACGACAAGGCCCACTGACCGGACCTTCGCTCGAGGGGTCACCCGCCTTCCCGGCGGTGGCCCCTCGAGCGCTGTCCGGGGCCGTTGCGTCCGGGTCGTCTCATGGCGTCGGCCCGGCGACGCCGGCCGCCAGGTCTCCGTCCCGCTCGACCCGTTCGAGCACCTCCTCGAACCGCAGCTGGCGCAGCTCCTCCCCGTCGCTGCCCGCCTCCACCTCGGACCAGGTCCGGGGGGCCGCCACCGTCGGAGCCTCCCGACCACGCAAGGAGTAGGGGCAGATCGTCGTCTTGGCCGCCACGTTCTGGCTCCAGTCGAGGAAGATCTTGCCGGGCCGCAGCTCCTTCGCCATCTTCCAGACGATCCGGTCCGGATACTTCTTCGTCAGCTCCTGAGCCAGCTGCTGGACGGTGTCCCGGATCTCGTCGCTCGTGTGCGCGCCCCCGGGCAGGCCGGCATACAGCTGCACCCCCTTGCTGCCACTGGTCACCGGCACCGTCTCGAGCCCGATCCCGGCCAGCCGGTCGCGGACGATGACGGCCACCCCCGCGACCTCGCGAAGCCCGGTGCCCGGCCCCGGGTCGAGGTCGATGACCAACCGGTCGGGGTTGAGCGGCACGGCGTCGCGCCCGTCTCCCTCGAAGCGCCACTGCGGCACGTGCAGCTCCAGGGAGTTGAGGTTGGCGAAGAAGGTGAGGGCGGCGAGGTCGTCGATGAAGGGAAACACCGGGTCGCGGCCGGCCCGGCGAATCCACTCGGGGGTCCCGGGCGGCACGTTCTTCTCGAAGAACTGCATGTCGCCCACACCGTGCGGATAGCGAATCCGGGTCACCGGCCGGTCGGCCAGATGCGGCAGCAGGACCGGCGCGATACGGGCGTAGTAGTCGATGACCTGCGCCTTTGTCGTGCCCGTGGCTGGATACATCACCTTCTCGAGGCTGCTCAGCTTCAGCCGCCGGCCCTCGACCTCGACGGTGACCTTCGGCCCGGGGACGCTGCGCGGCGGCCCGACCATCACTCGCCCCCGCCGAAGAGGTCCTCGACGTCGTCGGGGGTCAGGTCTGCCCGCAGCCGTTTGAACGCCGGTTGCCGCAGGCGGCCCTGGTGCCCCAGGCCCAGGGACTCGACATCCGCCACCAGCACGGGACGGACCCAGCGGGCACCGGCCGCGTCCTCGCGCGGGACCGGCTGCGCGAACGGAGACTCCGCGAGCTCCAGCGGCGCGAGCGTCCGGCGCAGCGCGTCACCGGCCCGCCCGGCGAGTCCCGCCCCCACCCTGCCGACGAACCGCAGGCCCTCGGGACCCGGCGTGCCGACGAGCACCGCGCCGAGGCGGTCCCGCACGGTTCCGGTGGACTCGGGTCGCCATCCGCCGATCACCACCGAGGTGCTGCCGCGGTGCGGGGACTTCAGCCAGTCCGGCGAGCGGACGCCGGGCCGGTAGAGCGAGCTCGTTCGCTTGCTGACGATGCCCTCCAGGCCCTGCTCGCGCGTGGCGGCGTGGAGCAGCCGGCCGTCCTCGAAGGTGGGCGGCGTCTGCCATCGAGGCCCGTCCAGCTCCAGTCGCTCCAGCGTCGCGCGCCGGTCGCTCCAGGTCCGTCCGAGCAGGTCGACGCCGTAGAGGCGGAGGAGGTCGAACGTCATCAGGGTCGCTGGACTGCGCTCGGCGAGGAGCAGGGCACGTCTCGCGCTCGTGACGTGGAACCGCTCGGCCAGCAGGCCGAACGACGGCTTGCCCGCGTCCAGGCAGACGATCTCGCCGTCGAGCAGCATGTCGGCGTACTCGTCCACCAGCCCGGACAGCTCCGGAAAGGCCACCGTGACGTCGCGCTCCGTGCGCGAGGTCAGACGCAGGGTGCCGCCATTGACGTCGGCGAGGATGCGCATCCCGTCCCATTTCACCTCGTGAATCCACGCCGCCCCCGACGGAATGGTCGGTGTCGACGTCGCGAGCATGGGGCGCATGGGTGCATTCTGGTTCTCATGCGAGCCATCTGGAAAGGCGCCGTCTCCTTCGGACTGGTCAACGTCCCGGTCCGACTCTTCTCCGCGACGGAGAACCATGACGTGCAGTTCAGACAGGTTCACGTGAAGGACGGAGGCCGTATCAAGTACCAGCGGGTCTGCTCGATCGACGGCGAGGAGGTCCCCTATTCGGACATCGCCAAGGGTTATGAGACCGCCGACGGGCAGATGGTCGTCCTGACCGACCAGGAGATGAAGTCGCTGCCGTCGCGGTCCTCGAAGGAGATCTCGATCGAGAAATTCGTCCCGGCCGACCAGATCGATCCCTTGCTCTTTGACCGCTCCTACTACCTGGAGCCGGACAAGACCGGCCTCAAGCCATATGTCCTGCTCCGGGACGCCCTCGAGAAGGCCGATCGGATGGCCCTGGTCACCGTTTCCATCCGCACCCGGATGACGCTGGCGGTGCTTCGGGTGCGCGACGGCGTCATCGTGCTCCAGACGCTGCTCTGGGCGGACGAGGTGCGTCAACCGGAGTTCGACTTCCTCTCCGAGGACACGCAGGCCACCGACAAGGAGCTCGCGATGGCCTCGTCCCTCGTCGACTCGCTCGCCGGCGACTACGAGCCGGACGAGTTCGAGGACGACTACTCCGAGGCGGTCGAGGCGCTCGTCGCCAGCAAGATCGAGGGCGGGGAGGTGAAGGAGGCGCCTGCCGCGCCGGCCGAGGAGACCGAGGTGGTCGACCTGCTGGCGGCCCTGCAGCGCAGCGTCGACAAGGCCAAGGCGGCGAAGTCCGGCGGCACGTCGACGAGCGAGATCCGCGAGGAGGCGGCCGAGCCGGCCGCCTCGTCCGGCAAGCAGGGCGCGAAGAAGACGGCCAAGAAGGCCCCCTCCAAGAAGGCTCCGGCCAAGAAGACGACCGCGAAGAAGGCGGCCGCCACGTCGACGACGAAGAAGGCTGCGACGAAGCGCAAGGCGAGCTGACCAACCGGCGGAGGCCGCCCAGGGGGTCGCCGCGGCAACGCGATCCGGGTCCGCAAGGATGTGGCCATGCAGACCGTCTCCGTCGAGGAACTGAGCTCCAGGCTCCAGTCGCTGCCGCCCAACCCACGCATCGTCTGCAGCGGCAACATGGCCATCCCGTGGGAGGGCGTCACGGTCATCGACCAGGCGCTGCCCACCTACGTCCTCAACGCCCTCAACGCGCCGCCCGGCCTGCCGGACCGGGAGGGGGTCACGGTCGAGACCTGCTTCGTCGGCGCCGGGATGCGCCGCCACCCTCGCCTGCGTTACGTCCCGTCCCGGCTCTCCCTGGTGCCGCTCCTCTTCACGCGGACCTTGCTGCCCGACGCGGTCCTCCTCCACTGTGCGCCGCCCCGCGACGGGCAGCTCAGCCTCGGCGTCGAGGTCAACGTCCTGCCCGCTGCGATCGAGGCGTGCCGGGCCCGGGGCGGCCTGGTCATCGCGGTCGTCAACGAGCGGATGCCCTACACCTTCGGTGACGCCCAGGTCCCGGTCGACCATGTCGACCTCGCGCTCGAGGTCGACACCCCGCTGGCCGCTCACATCCCGGGCACGCCGGACGAGGAGAGCGCCGCGATCGGCGAGCGGGTCGCCTCCATGGTCCTCGACGGCTCCACGATGCAGCTCGGCATCGGCGCCGTGCCGGACGCCACGCTCAACGCGATCATCGACCGCAAGGACCTGCGCGTCTGGACCGAGATGTTCTCCGACGGGGTGCTCGCGCTCGACGCAGCCGGCGCCCTCGACCGGGACCACCCGCTCGTCACGTCCTTCGTCTTCGGCAGCCAGGACCTCTACGACTGGGTCGACGGCAACCCGTGGGTGCGCATGCTGCGCACGGAGAAGACGAACGACCCCGGCCTCATCGCCCAGCAGCGCCGGATGACGTCCGTGAACACCGCCCTCGAGGTCGACCTCTTCGGGCAGGCCAACGCCTCGCGGATCAACGCGCGGATCCACTCCGGTTTCGGCGGCCAGACCGACTTCATCGTCGGTGCGCTGCACTCTCCCGGCGGCCAGTCCTTCATCGCGCTCCGGTCGTGGCACCCCAAGGCGGACGTCTCCACGATCGTGCCGCTCGTGGACGAGCCAGTGACGAGCTTCCAGCAGAGCGCCATCGTCACCGAGAACGGCGTCGCCAGACTGTGGGGACACGACGAACGCGAGCAGTGCCGCGACCTCATCGACCAGTGCGCCCACCCAAGGGTGCGCGCGGAGCTCTGGGAGGAGGCGGCAGCGCTCGGGCTCGCCTGAGTGCCAGCCACGTCCAGAAGCGGGCGTATGCCGCTGGGCCGGCTCAGCGGCATACGATCGTCGTCGTCCGGCTGGGTCGTACGCTGAGGGCATGACCAGCCCCGCCCGTCCCGAGCTGCCGGTCGCTGTCGTCACGGGCTGCACCCGCGGGATCGGCCGGGCCATCGCCGAGGACCTCGCCCCGACGCACCACGTCGTGGTCGGCGGGCGGACCGAGGAGTCGGTGGCCCGGGTCGTGGGCGCGCTGCCGTCCGCCGAGGGCTTCGTCGCGGACCTGGTCGACTGCGGTCCCGGGGGCTCCCTGGAGACGGCGCTCGCCGACCTCGTGCCCCGCCTGCCGCGGGTCGACGTGCTCGTCCACTCCGCCGGGGTCCTCCATCGCGGGCTCATCGCCGACCTGCCGGCCACGGACTGGGACGCGGCCATGCGGGTGAACGTCGTCGCCGTGGCGGCGGTCACGCGAGCCCTGTTGCCGGCCCTGCGAGCCGCGCAGGGACTGGTCCTGGCGATCAACTCCGGAGCCGGACTGACCTCGACGCCGACGATGGGCCCATACTGCGCCTCGAAGTTCGCGCTGCGGGCCTTCACCGACGCGCTGCGCGAGGAGGAGCGTGAGAACGGCGTGCGGGTGACCTCGGTCCACCCGGGGCGCGTCGACACCGACATGCAGCACGAGATGAACGACTTCGAGGGCGGCCCCTACCAGCCGGAGGACTACCTGCAGGTCGAGTCCGTGGTCCGCGCGGTGCGGCTCGCCGTCGACGCCAGCGACGAGGCGTGCATCGACATGGTGAGTGTGCGACCGCGTGGATTCCGCGTCTGAGTGCTCGGCTCCGCGCCGGTCAGATCCGGCTGGCCCCTCGGGTCGGGACGATGGCGAACTGAGCGAACGCCAGCGCCTCGACCAGCGCCGCCTCGCGCTGGTCGGGGGCCATCTTGCGCGTGCCGACCTCGACGACCACGTCGCCCGACCAGCCCGTCGCAGTCAGGTGCTCGAGGACCTCACCGCAGGGCTGGCTGCCCCGGCCGGGCACGAGGTGCTCGTCCTTGAAGGACCCGAGGCCGTCGGCCAGGTGCACGTGCGCCAGCCGGCTGCCGAGCTCGCGCACCATGTGCAGCGCATCCGAGCCGGCCGTTGCCGTGTGAGACAGGTCCATCGTCACGTTGTCATAGGGCTGGTCGACCGGGTCCCAGTGCGGCAGGTAGGCCATCATCTCGCGCCGCGCGGTCCGCCACGGAAACATGTTCTCCACCGCCAGACGGATCCCCGTGTCGTGCTCACGCAGGGCGATCCCGTCGACGAAGGTCGCCGCGTAGTCCCGCTGCCAGCGAAACGGCGGGTGCAGCACGACCGTCGACGCGCCCACCTCCAGGGCGAGCTCGATCGAGCGGTCGACCTTGCCCCACGGATCGGTGCCCCACACCCGCTGGGTGAGCAGCAGGGTCGGCGCGTGGACCGATGCGATCGGCAGTCCGTGGTGCTCGCTGAGGGCGCGCAGCGCACCCGGCTCCTGCGTCACCGGGTCCGTCCAGACCATCACCTCGACCGCCTCGTAGCCGAGGCGCGCAGCCGTCGCGAAGGCCGTCGCTGCGTTGTCGGGATACACCGCGGCCGTGGACAGCCCGATGCGGATGGTCATGGGGAACATTCTGCGACACGACCCTGGGGGACCGACGACCGGACCGGCGTAGCGATCACTCCGGGCCGAGGTGGTCGAGGCGGCGCAGGATCAGCCCCTCGCGCAGCGCCCACGGGCAGATGTCGAGCCGGTCCACCCCGAGCAGGTCCATCGCCGCCTGCGCCACGAGCGCCCCCGCCAGCAGCTGGTGGGCACGGGCGGTCGAGACCCCGGGCAGAGCAGTGCGCGCCGTGACGTCGAGGCCCTTGAGCTTGTCGACGATCATGGCCAGGTCGGCCCGGAGGAGCGCGCGCGGGACAAAGGGACCCTCGTCACGGGGCGCCGCTCCGGCGATCCGGGCCAGCGAGCGCATCGTCTTGGAGGTGCCGACGGCTCGGTCGGGGGCGCCGGCCGTGAGCAGGGGCCGCACCTGCTGCGCCAGGCTGGTGCGGATGTGGGCCCGCACGGCGCGGGTCTCCTCCGGCGTCGGTGGGTCGCCCGGGAGGCGCTCGCGCGTGAGCCGGCCGGCACCGAGGGGCAGGCTGATCGCGACGTCGGGCTCCTCGTCCAGACCGGTCGCCAGCTCGAGCGACCCGCCACCGATGTCGATGACGAGCAACCGGCCGCTCGACCAGCCGAACCATCGGCGCACCGCGAGGAAGGTCATCCGGGACTCGTCGACCCCGCTGAGCACCTCGAGGTCGACGCCGGTCGCCTGGCGGACGCGGGCGATGATCTCCTCGCCGTTCGGGGCCTCACGCAGCGCCGACGTGGCGAAGGCGAAGAGGTCCTGCACGCCGTGGTCCTCGGCGATCTCCAGGCACTCGCCCAGGAAGTCGACGAGGCGCTCCACGGTGTCCTCGCTGACCAGCCCCTCAGGGGTGATGTGCTCCGAGAGCCGCAGGTCGATCTTGTGCGAGAACGTCGGCAGCGGATGGGCACCGGGGTGGGCGTCCACCACGAGCAGGTGCACGGTGTTGGACCCGATGTCGATGACGCCCAGGCGCATGCGTCCAACCTACCCGCCACACCGTGCGCCGGCGGGGTCTCAAGACGGCTCAGGGTGTCCGGCGGCTCAGCGTGAGCGAGGCCAGCGCCAGCGCCAGCACGATGAAGCCGACGACGATCGCCATCGACCAGAGACCCGCGCCGGTCGCCTCCGGATGCGCCGTGACCTCCTTCATCGCGTCGACCGCGTAGGAGAGCGGAAGCACGTCCGAGACGGCGCTCAGCACATCCGGCAGACGGTCCCGGTCGACGAGCAGGCCGCACAGGAGGAACTGGGGAGTGATGAAGGCCGGCATGAACTGGACCGCCTGGAACTCCGTGCGGGCGAAGGCGCTCGCGAGCAGACCGAGGGACGTGCCGAGCACCGCGACGAGAACCGCGACGAGCACGAGCATCCACAGCGGGCCGACGACGTCGAGATCGCAGACCCAGATCGCGAAGGAGGTGGCGAGGAGCGCCTGCACCACGGCCAGCAGACCGAAGGCGGCTGCATAGCCGAGCATGAAGTCGGCCTTGCCCATCGGCGTCGTCAGCAGCCGCTCCAAGGTGCCCGACTGTCGCTCACGCAGCGTCGCGACCGAGGTGACGACGAACATGACGATCATCGGGAAGACGCCCAGGAGGGCCGGTCCGATGGAGTCGAAGATCGGCGTGTTGTTGTAGATCCAGGCGATCAGCCCGATGGAGACCATCGGCACCACCATGATCAGCGCGATGGTCCGGTGGTCCGTGCGGATCTGCCGCAGCACCCGCCCCGCCGTGGCCAGCGTCAGTCCCGGGTTCACCAGATCTCCTCTCCGCCGGTGGACTCCACGAGGCTGAGGAAGGCCGCATCGGCGTCGCTCTCGCCAGTCCGCTCGAGCAGCTCCGCCGGCGTCACGTCGGCCAGCAGCCGCCCCTCGCGCAGCAGCACCAGACGGTCACACCGCGCTGCCTCGTCCATGACGTGGCTCGACACGATGAGCGAGTGTCCGTTGGCGGCCAGGTCGCGGAAGAGGTTCCACAGGTCGCGCCGGAGGACCGGGTCGAGGCCCACCGTCGGCTCGTCGAGGACGAGGAGAGTGGGGCGCCCGACGAGGGCGCAGGCGAGCGACACCCGGGACTCCTGCCCACCGGAGAGGTCGCGGACCAGCTGGTCCGCGTGCGAGTCCAGGTCCACCTCGGTGATGGTGCGATCGACCGCCGCGGTGAGGGCTGCTCCGCGCAGACCGAGGGCTCGACCGAAGTAGCGGATGTTCTCGCGGATCGTGAGGTCCGAGTAGATGCTCGGTGACTGGGTCAGATAGCCCACCTCGCGGCGCAGCTGCGCGGAGCCGGCCGCATGGCCGAGGACGGTCACCGAACCGGACTCGACGATCTGCACGCCGACGATCGCGCGCATCAAGGTCGTCTTGCCGGACCCCGATGGGCCGAGCAGGCCGACCACCTGACCTGACGGCACGACCAGGGAGATATCGGGCAGGACCCGTCGCTTGCCACGCACGACGTTGAGACCACGGACGACGACCGCGGGCCCTCCCTCGGTCTCGATCATGACCCCGAATGTAGCGCTCCCCCTGACGCGTTGACGCCCCCCACGCGCGGATCGACAATCGAAGTGTCCGGTCCGCCACGGATCGACGGACCCAATGTGAAAGAGGGTCGATCCCACCATGAAGCGACGGATGCAACTCCAGGATCTGCTGCCTCTCATCGCCGGCGTCTACGCCTTCCTGTCGCCCGTCTGGACGACGACGACCGACCGCGCGACCATCACCATGGTCGTCCTCGGCATCATCACCGCCCTCGCCGCCATTGCGGAGCTGGTGCGTCCCGACGCCATCCCGCTCGAGGGCCTCCTGGTCCTCCTCGGCGTGGCGTTCTTCGTCTCGCCCTGGGTCATGGGCTTCAGCGGCACCGCCCCGATGGCCTGGACGGCCTGGATCATCGGCGCCGCGACGTTCCTCGTCGGGGCAGCCGACCTCCAGCTGACCCGGGTCCACCACCGGGACACCATGGCGGCTCAGCACTGAACCGCGCCAACCCGACTGCGCGCCGCGCCGCGACGCGCAGTCGTGCCAGCACGAGGAGTCGGGCCAGGACGTAAGGTGAGGCGGTGGCTGAAGCATCGCTTGACCTGCCCCGCGTCTGGGTCGAGTTCACCGACCCTGCTGATGCAGGTCAGCGGTTTCGCTGCGACCTGACCTGGCTGACCAGCTCGTGGACCTGCATCTTCGGCAGCGGCTGCCACGGCATCTACGCCGACCGTCCTGACGACGGGTGCTGCACCCTGGGCGCTCACTTCACCGACAAGGACGACCTGGAGCGAGTGGCAGCGGTGGCGGCCGAGCTCGGTGAGGACGAGTGGCAGTACCGCGACGTCGGCACGGCCACCGGACGCCGGGCGGACTGGACCGAGAAGGAGGACGGGGCCCGCAAGACCCGCGTGGTGGACGGGGCCTGCATCTTCCTCAACCGGCCGGGCTTCCCGGCCGGGGCCGGCTGTGCCCTGCACCAGCACGCGGTCCTCACCGGGGTGCAGCCGCACACGGCCAAGCCCGACGTCTGCTGGCAGCTGCCGATCCGCCGCTCCTACCGGACCGTCGAGCTGCCCGACGAGACGAGCTACCTCGAGGTGACGATCACCGAGTACGACCGGCGCGGCTGGGGTCCCGGTGGCCACGACCTCGACTGGTACTGCTCGGGCAATCCCGAGGCGCACGTGGGGCGTGAGCCGGTCTACCGCTCCAACGCCCCCGAGCTCATCGAGCTCATGGGCAAGGCTGCCTACGACGAGCTCGCGCTGCGCGCGGAGGCGCACCTGGCCCAGGTGCGGGCGGTCCGCTCCCGCGGGGCGCACCGGCTGCTGCCCCTCATCGTCCACCCGGCCACGATCGAGGCACAGGCCGACAAACCCCGAGCGAGGCGGTCCACGGCATGAGCGACATCATCCCCTCCCCCAACATCTGGGACACCCCGGACGTCTACGAGGTGGAGAACCGCGGAGTCGACCGCGACGACGTCATCGGGACGGCCATGCGGGAGGTGCTCGACTGGGCCGACCGGGACGTGATCGACATCGGTTGCGGCACGGGTTACCACCTGCCGATGTTCGCCGCGACCGCCCGCTCGGTCCTCGGCATCGAGCCGCACCCACCACTGGCCGTCCTTGCCGCACAGCGCGTCTCGGACCTCCCGAACTGCTCGGTTCGCGAGGACGGAGCCGCCTCGATCGGGGTTCCCGACGCCTCCTTCGACGTCGCCCATGCCCGTTGGGCCTACTTCTTCGGGCCCGGCGCCGAGCCGGGCCTCGCCGAGCTGTACCGGGTCATGCGCCCGGGCGGCGCCGCCTTCGTCATCGACAACGACGCGTCCCGCTCGACGTTCGGCAGCTGGTTCCGACGAGCCCTGCCGACCTACGACCCTCGCGCCGTCGAGCGGTTCTGGACGCGTCAGGGCTGGTCGCGCGAGCGACTCGACATCCGCTGGGACTTCGACACGCGGGAGGAGTTCGAGTCGGTCGTGCGCATCGAGTTCGCGCCCGACCACGCCGACCTCATCCTCGCCGAGCATCCCGAGGCCACCGGCGTCGACTACGCCGTCAACCTCTGGTGGCGCCGCTACTGACGCGGACCCGGGGAGTCAGCCCAGCGGCATACGGCATCGTCGAGGGTGCCGGTCAGTCCTCGAGGTCGAGAGCGAGATCGATGATCGGGGAGCTGTGCGTCAGGCCGCCCACCGAGACGAAGTCGATGCCGGTGGCGGCATGGTCCGCGACGACCTCGAGCGTCAGCCCACCCGTCGCCTCGATCTCGACGGGTTCGCCTGCGGCGCGGAGCAGCTCGACGGTCTCGCGGAGCACCGGGATCGTCATGTTGTCGCACATGATGAACCGCGCACCCGCGTCGTAAGCCTCCTGTGCCTCTGCGGGCGTCTCCACCTCGACTTCGATGGTGACGTCGGGGAAGGCTTCCCGCACGAGCCGGTAGGCGTCGGCCACCGACCCCGCAGCCAGCTTGTGGTTGTCCTTGATCATCGCGACGTCATAGAGGCCCATCCGCTTGTTGGTGCCACCGCCGGCGCGGACCGCGTACTTCTCGAGCAACCGCAGGCCCGGCGTCGTCTTCCGGGTGTCGAGGACCATGGTGCTCGTGCCCTCGAGCGCATCGGCCCAGCGGCGCGTGTGGGTGGCGACCCCCGTCAGCCGGCTCATGATGTTGAGGATCGTGCGCTCGGCCGTGAGGATCACCCGGGTCGAGCCGTTGATGCGCGCGATGACGTCCCCCCGCTCGACGCGGCTGCCGTCCGGCGCGACGGTCTCGACCGAGGGCACCGCTGCCCCGTGGAGGTCGGCCACTGCCTGCAGCACGAGCTCGACGACGGGTCCACCGGCGACGACACCCGCCTGGCGCGCCACGATCTGCCCCGCCCGCACCTGCTCGGCAGGGATCGTCGCGAGTGTCGTCACATCCAGGCCATCGGGCCCGAGGTCCTCCCGCAGCGCGGTGGCGACCAGCTCACGCGCCGCTGCCTCAGGGAAGTCGTTCATGCTGCTCCTTGGGATGGGTCCGGGTGTCGGGGGCCGGGTGCGTCTCGTCGAGACCGAGGCCGACGAGGTTCGCTGCCGGCACGGAGTCGACGGTGACCGTGAGGTGCCCGTCGGCCTCGCGTCGGATCACCGTGTGGTGCAGGAAGTTCGCGTCATCGCGCTCGGGGAAGTCCTCGCGCACATGCCCGCCGCGGGTCTCCTCGCGCAGCGATGCCGCGAGGGTGAGCGCCTGGCCGAGATGGACGAGGTTGGTCGTCTCCCAGCTCTTGGGGCTGCCCGTCTTGCCGTCGTCGGCGCCGGCGAGCTCGCCCAGCCGGGCGAGGGTGGTCTCGAGCGACGACCGCGAGCGCACCGAGCCGGCCCCGGCGGTCATGGCGCGCTGGACGGCGAGGCGGCGCTTGCCGCGGACCAGGGCGGGCTGGTCGGATGGCGCAGGGGCCGGCGAGACTGGGGTGGGCTCGGGCAGCTCACCTGCGGCGAGCCGCCGCGTCAGGTCGTCGGCGATCCGCCGGGCGAAGACGAGGCCCTCGAGGAGCGAGTTGCTCGCGAGGCGGTTGGCCCCGTGGACACCCGTGCACGAGGTCTCCCCACACGCATAGAGGCCCTCGAGGCTGGTCCGCCCGAGCAGGTCCGTGCGGACCCCTCCGCTGGCGTAGTGCTGGGCCGGGGCGACGGGCAGCAGCTCGGTCGCCGGGTCGAAGCCCAGCTCGCGGCAGCGCTCCACGATCGAGGGGAACCGCTGCTCGAGGAACGACGCGCCCAGGTGGCGGCAGTCGAGGAAGACGTGGTCGGTGCCCGTCGCCCGCATCCGCTCGATGATGGCGCGCGACACGACGTCGCGGGGCGCGAGGTCGGCGAGCGGGTGCCGGCCCTTCATGAAGCGCGTGCCGTCCGCGTCGACGAGGAAGGCGCCCTCTCCACGCACCGCTTCGGAGATGAGCGGCTGCTGGCCCGTCGAGCCCTCGCCGAGATAGAGGACCGTCGGGTGGAACTGCACGAACTCGAGGTCGGTCAGCTCGGCGCCGGCGCGCAGGGCGGCCGCCATGCCGTCACCCGTCGCGACGGCGGGGTTGGTCGTGGAGGCGTAGATCTGTCCGAGCCCGCCCGTGGCGAGGACGACCGCGCGCGCCTGTGCGGCGCCGACCCCGTCGACCTGGCCCTCGCCGATGACGTGGAGCGTCACCCCGGACACGCGGCCGTCGTCGTCGGACAGCAGGTCCACCACGAGAGCGTGCTCGATGACCTCGATGCCGGGGTCGTCCCGCACCCGGTCGAGTGCCGCGATGAGCGCCCTGCTGATCTCGCGTCCCGTGGCGTCGCCCCCGGCGTGGAGGATCCGGTCGCGGTGGTGCCCGCCCTCACGGGTGAGCGCGATCTTGCCGGTCTCCCCGCGGTCGAAGTCCGCGCCGATGGCGATCAGGTCCCAGACCGCGTCGGGGCCCTCGTTGACGAGCGCGCGGACGGCGTCGACGTCGCAGAGCCCGACCCCTGCGACGAGCGTGTCGTGGATGTGCTCCTCAGGACTGTCGTCGGGGGACATGACGGCCGCGATGCCGCCCTGGGCCCAGGCCGTGGACCCCTCGTCGAGCACGGTCTTCGTGACGAGCAGGACGCGGTCGACCCGGCGGCGCAGCCGCAGGGCCGTGGTGAGACCGGCGATGCCGGAGCCGACGACGATGACGTCGGCCGTGGTCGTCCAGCCCGGCGCGGGGGCGCGCAGCCGACGCGGGATGTGGATGGCGCTCGCGCTCACGCGGCCCTCCTTCGGTGGTCCGTCACGACGCATACCGTATGCCGCTGGGCCGGCTCACGCGCGGACCGCTCAGTCCTGGTAGTCGTGGTGCCGCTCGGTCACCGCAGACGTCTTGAGCCCGAAGCCGTCGGGCACGTCACCGGCGTCGTGGCCCACCTCGATGATGCGGTTCTGCCGGTCGACGAAGACGACCTGCGGCTCGTGGGCGCGGGCCTCGGCGTCGTCCATGCAGGCGTAGGCGATGATGATCACCGTGTCGCCGGGCGAGATGAGCCGGGCGGCGGCGCCGTTGATGCAGACGATGCCGGAGCCGCGCTCCCCCTCGATCGCGTAGGTGGTCAGGCGGTTGCCGTTGTCGACGTCGACGACGTCGACCTGCTGGCCGGGCCAGAGGTCGGCCGCGTCGAGCAGGTCGCGGTCGATGGTGAGGGAGCCGACGTAGTGCAGGTCGGCCTGCGTCACCGTCGCCCGGTGGATCTTGGAGTGGAGCATGAAGCGCTGCAC
>NZ_JAPFQL010000109.1 GCF_028446585.1 Intrasporangium calvum | reverse complement strand
GTTCGCGACATCCTTCGATGTCGCGAACTGCTCTTTCGATTGATCAACGGGTCCAGCGGTAGCCCGTCGGCTCGCCCTCGCCGAGGTCCACGATCGCGGCTACCGGCCCGCCGCCGTCCGGCCCTTGGTGCGCGGCCGACACCGACACGAACACGGCCGGGTCACCGGTCACCGACGCCGTGACCCCGCCGACTGCCGCCTTGATCTGGCGGTGCCAGTGCACGTCGGAGTCGTCGAGCATGGCGTTGCGCCGACCGTGCACCATGCCGTCCTGGCTGACCTCGCACTTGAGGAAGACGTTGACGAGCCGCCCCTCGAGGTCCGTCCAGTGCGGCCGGTCCGGCAGGTCGAGCCCGGCGTCCTTGATCGCCTCCCAGATCCCGTCGGCGTCCAGCGCGTCGCGCATGACCGAGTGGCCGATCCGGTAGCGCCCGCCGATCCCGCGGGTGTTGCCGACGACGACGACCTGCGCCTGATCGAGCTCGACGCCTGACGAGCACGACGCCACCGACGAGTAGAGCGACCGGTTGTGCATGATGTCCGCGTCGGTGGGCATCTCGATCTCGCCGAGGGCCACGGCGATGCCGAGCCCCGTCGTGCCGTTGGACAGGTCCATCGACTCGTGGGTGTGCTCGGTCCAGACCTTCATGCCGCGCGACTTCGCGTCGCGGATCGTGTGGATCGTCAGCAGCGGCGTCTTGGTCTGCACGTAGTGGACGTCGGCAGGGTCGGTGATCCCGGCCTTCGCCATGGCGGCCTTGACCCCGGCGGCGACCTTCTCGACCATCGCGACGTAGCCGATCTCCTCCGGCTTGATCGGCTCGCTCATCGCGAAGCCGACGGTGAGCCGCAGGTCGTCACTCGGCTCCGTCCGCTCGGCGGGCAGCGTGGCGAAGATCGTGGCGTGCGGGCTGATCACGCCGTCGGTGCCGCCGGACCAGACGATGGGGATCTGCTTGACCTGGTCGGCCGGGGCGCCCTTCTCGACGAGGACCTCCCGGAACGCCTTGTCGGCGATGATGCGGGTGTAGTCGTTGACCCCACCATTGCCCTCCGTCTTGCCGATGATGGCGATGACGCGACTCGCCTCCATCACACCCTCGTCGATGAGTCGCGCGAGCTCGGACGCATCGGCGACGGAGTGGATCGGGACCTTGCGTACCTCGATGGCTTCTGGCACGTGACTCACCTCTCGAAATCGTTTGCGGGCGTGGGGTTCTCGACGATGGTGCCGACGCCGTGCTCGACGGCGTCGGTGATCCGGTCCAGGGCGGTGATGATGCTCCGGCGTCCGCCGGCCCGGACGAAGCGGAGAGCGGCCTCGACCTTGGGCCCCATGGAGCCGGACGCGAAGTGGCCGGCCGCAGCATGGCCCTCGAGCTCGTCGGCCGAGACGCGCCCGAGTGGCCGCGCGTCAGGGGTGCCCCAGCCGACGACCGCGTGCGGCACGTCGGTCGCGATGACGAGCGCGTCGGCGTCGATGGCCCGCGCGAGCAGCGCTGCAGTGCGGTCCTTGTCGATGACCGCCTCGACGCCGTGGACGGTGGCGGCGTCGGAGCGCACGACCGGGATGCCGCCGCCGCCGGCCGCGACGACGACGTAGCCGGCGCGCATCAAGGTGAGCAACGTGTGGGCGTCGAGCACCTCGAGCGGCTCGGGGGAGGCGACGACACGGCGCCAGCCCTTCTCACCGCGGTCCTCCCAGATCTGGCCGAGCGCGATCAGCGGCTCGGCCTGCTCGCGGGGCAGGTAGCGGCCGATCGGCTTGGTGGGCCGGGTGAAGCCCGGATCGTCTGCGTCGACGAGCGTGCGGGTGACGATGGCCGCGACCGGCCGCTCCACCCCGCGCCGCGCGAGGGAGGCCTCGAGCGCGTCGAGCATGGTGAAGCCGATGGTCCCCTGCGTCTGAGCCCCGCACCAGTCGAGCGGCACGGGTGGCACGACGTGGGCGGCCAGCTCGTTCTTGACGAGGATGTTGCCCACCTGCGGGCCGTTGCCGTGGGTGATGGCGACCTCGTGGCCGGCGGCGACGAGGTCCGCGACATGCGACATCGCCCGCCGGATCGCGCGCCGCTGCTCGTGTGGGGCGGCGCTCCCGTCGGGACCGGTCATCGCGTTGCCGCCGAGTGCGACGAGCACCCTCATGCCACTCTCCTCGGTGTCGTTCCGGCGAGCCTAAGGACGCGGTGGGGGTGGGCGCGTTGGCAGGTCCTGCCCAACGCGGGCCCTGCTGTTGTCACTTGTCCGTATGCCGCTGAGCTGGCTCCCAGCCACGTCGGGTCCCGCGCCTCCCGTCCTTGCACCCGGCGGGGGGCGGCGGGGTCAGAGCGCGCGATAGCGCGCGAGACGTGCCTCGAGGCGCGCCTTGGGGTTCGCGCGGGTGAGCATGGCCAGCTCGTGCTGGATGGCCTGGCTCATCCGTTGGCAGAAGGCCTCCGGTTCGTCGGCGGCGTCCGGGTGCTCGGCGACGATGCGGTCGATGATGCCGTCGGCGAGCAGGTCGAGGGACCTCACTCGTTGGGCGGCGGCCAGCTCCGGCGCGTGCGTCGTGTCGCGGTGGAGGATCGCGGAGGCTCCCTCCGGTGGGAGCGGTGAGAGCCAGGAGTGTTGCGCGCAGATGACCCGGTCGGCCGGCATCAGGGCGAGCGCCCCGCCGCCGGTGCCCTGGCCGAGCAGCACGCAGAGCGTCGGGGCCTCGAGGGTGACGAGCTCGGCCAGGCACCGGGCGATCTCGCCGGCCATCCCGCCCTCCTCGGCCTCCTTCGACAGCGCGGCTCCGGCGGTGTCGATGATGCTCACGAGGGGGAGGTGCAGCTCCCGGGCCAGCGCCATCCCGCGGCGGGCCACGCGAAGTCCCTTGGGGGACAGGGGCTCATCGAGGGTCTGGCCGCGCCGGTCCTGTCCGAGGACGATGCACGGCGCACCGCCGAACCGCGCCAGCGCCATGAGCAGCCCCGGGTCGTACTCGCCGGACCCAGTGCCGTGCAGGGGCAGGACGTCCGTCGCCCCGAGCTTGAGCAGCGCTCGCACGCCTGGGCGGTGGGCGCGGCGGGACCGCTCGATCGAGTCCCACGCGGGCAGGTCGGGCAGGGCCTCCTTGGGCACGTCCGGCACCTCGGGCGGCTCCTCGCGGGCGCCCATCAGGACGTTGAGGGCCCGGTCCGCGGTCTCGGCGAGCGCCTCGACGGGCAGGATCGCGTCGATGAGGCCGTGCTCGAAGAGGTTCTCGGCCGTCTGCACGCCTTCGGGGAACGCCCGGCCGTAGAGCGCCTCGTAGACCCGGGCGCCGAGGAAGCCGATGGTCGCCCCGGGCTCGGCCACCGTCACCTGCCCGAGCGAGCCCCATGACGCGAAGACACCCCCGGTGGTCGGGTGCCGCAGGTAGACGAGGTAGGGCAGCCGCGCCGCCTTGAACTGGGCGCAGGCGGCGCTGATCTTGACCATCCCGACGAACGCCGGGGTGCCCTCCTGCATGCGGGTCCCACCCGAGGCGGGCGCCGCGAACACCGGCAGCTCCTCACGCCGGGCGCGCTCGAACGCCGCGACGATCCGCTCGGCCGCCACGGTGCCGATGGACCCCGCGAGGAACCTGAACTCACCCGCGATGATCGCCACCCGCCGCCCGTGGATCCGACCCTCGCCCGTGACGATGGCCTCGTCGCACCCGCTGCGCTCGCGAGCAGCAGCCAGCTCAGCGGCATACGGGCTGGCGTCGGGCGCGGGGTCCACGGGCGCGCTGTCCCAGCCGACCCACGACCCCTCGTCGAGGACGGTGCCGAGCAGCTCGTGCGCTCCCAGGCGGGGACTCGATGACGACATGGCTACGTTCCGGCGTCCTGCTCGTCGAGCCAGGCCCGGACTGACTCGTTGTGCTCACCCAGCATCGGCGGGTGCAGGTGCTGCTCGCGTCCACCGGCAAAAGCGTTGTCGTCCAGGCGGATCGGCGGCCCGGGGATCTTGATCGGCCCCAGCGCCGGGTGCTCGACGTCGAGGATCAGGCCCTGCGACAGGGTCTGCTCCCACTCGTAGACGTGGTCGAGGGTGCGCACCTGGCCTGCGGGGACGCCGACCTCGCCGAGCCGCTCGACCAGCTCGTCGAGACCGTAGGGCGCGAAGGCCGCGTCGATCAGCTCGATGAGCAGGTCGCGGTTGGCGACGCGCTCGCGGTTGGTGGCGAGCCCCGGGGTGGCCGGGTCGATGCCGAACGCCTCGGCGAGCCGGACCCACAGTCCCTCGCTGCCGCAGGAGATCTGCACCATGCCGTCCTTGCAGGCGAAGAGGCCGTAGGGGGCGATCGAGGGATGATGGTTGCCCTGGGCCTGGCCGACCTCGCCGGCGACGGTGTAGCGGGTGCCCTGGAAGGCGTGCACCCCGACGATCGCCGCGAGCAGCGAGGTGCGCACGACGCGTCCTTGCCCAGTGCGGTGGCGCTCGTGCAGCGCTGAGACGACGCCGTAGGCGCCGTACATCCCCGCGAGCAGGTCAGCGATCGGGACCCCGACGCGCTGCGGGTCGTCGGGTCCGCTGCCGGTCAGGGACATGAGGCCGCCCTCGCCCTGGGCGATCTGGTCGTAGCCGGCACGCCCGCCCTCCGGGCCGTCGTGCCCGAAGCCGCTGATCGACAGGATGACGAGACGCGGGTTGAGCTCGTGCAGGCGGTCCGTGGTGAAGCCCAGCCGGTCGAGGACGCCGGGGCGGAAGTTCTCGATCAGCACGTCGCCGTGACGGATCAGGCGCGTGAGCGTCTCGCGGCCGTCGTCGGCCTTGAGGTCGAGGGTGACGGACTCCTTGTTGCGGTTGCAGGAGAGGTAGTAGGTCGAGATCGGATCGTCCTCGGGGCCGACGAACGGCGGCCCCCATCCCCGAGTGTCGTCCCCGTGACCGGGCGTCTCGACCTTGATGACGCGGGCTCCCATGTCGCCGAGCATCATCCCCGCGTGCGGGCCGGCGAGCGCGCGGGACAGGTCGATGACGACGACGTCGTCCAGGGGTCCGCTCACGTGCGCTCCTCGTCACGCCCACGCTGCCGTATGCCGCTGGGCTGGCTCCAGCCTCCACTGTGCCAGTTGGCGCGTGGCTGGGGAGTGTCAGGGCTTGCCGCGGCTCCGGGTGGGTCGTTGGCGGAGTCTGCCGTCGAGGGTTGGCTGCGGGTGCGGCTGGTCGCCTCAGGGAGTCGCGTGATCCGTGCGGTCGCTGCGCTCATCGGCCAGGTAGCCGAGCATCGCGAGGAGGACGACCTGGGCCCCGGTGATCAGCGCGGCCCACAGGCCGATGGGCAGGTCGCTGATCGCCTCGTTCTCGAAGACGCCATCGCCCAGGAGCCCGATGCCGAAAACGAGGAAGAGCAGCAGGACGACGATCTGGACGCCCGCGCCGAGGAGGTGCAGCGTGCGGTTGTCGACCGTGAAGAGGATGACGGCGCCGATCCCGTAGGCGACCGCGAGCCCGAGGTAGCCGCTGTAGGTGGTCGTGTCAGCGGCGCCCGGCTCCAGCTCGGCATTCCTGACGAGCAGCATCAGGGCGACGTAGAGGACCGCGACCGCGGCGCTCATGGCGGCCGCCACGTAGCGGACCGTGCGTCTGGTGCCTGCGTTGTGGGTCCGGAGGCCCGTGCTGTGGTGGCTGGTGGTTGCGTTCATGGACCGCCCCTCTCCGTTGAAGGTTCCTCACTCCATCAAATCAGCCAGATCGGGCATTCGGAATCCTGCAAATCCAACTAGTTCGGGCTGGTTCGGGGTGGGGCTCGTCATCGCGGTTGAAACATTGACTATCTCCATCTCTGGACAAAGCGGACGAACGTGCTAACTTGTGGCTCGGCCAGAGGGGAGGTCCGGGATTCCCTCGCGCACGGCCCTCAGCGCCTCTTGGCTTATGGGTCCCGAACAACGAGATCCCGGAATAGACAGGGGTCCCGTCTTGATGTCATGCACGCTGCCTGCGCCCATCCGACGGAGAGTGGCGGCCATTGCTTCCAAAGCCTCAAGTCGGTGGCAAGGGCTTCCTTCAGGTGAAGGAACTTTCGTGATGCCGATGGCGCGTGGGCCGCTCATGTCGAGGATGAAGGCCTGGATGGCAGGCGTGATGGTGGTTGCAGCGCTGAGCGGTTGCACTGCCCCGGGTGGGGCCGCGGTCAGCTCCGAGGAGCCGGTGGCACACCGTCCAAGCGGAGCGCACGGCGGCGCCGACCCGCAGATCCTCTCGGACGTGGTCGAGGCCTCCTACATGGTTCCGGGGCCGAACGTGCGGCGGGCGATGCGTGTCAAGCTCGCCATCAAGAACACGATCCAGACGGGTTGTGGGGCACGGCCCATCGACATCGACAGCACGTACGACCGCTTTGACCAGGCGCATTACGCCGACCTCGACCTCATTGCTCAGCGAGGCCTGACCGAGACCGAATCGAATTCGGTCGACGCAGAGGTCGACGAGTCATGCGCCAAGAAGGTCTTTCCACTCAGTGAGGTCTGGTTTCAATCCACTGGCCAAGCTTGGTATGAGGCGACCCAAGAGGCAGTGAATGACCCCGCGGTCATTGCCACCCACGCACCCACTGCCGAATGCCTCAGCGCAAAGATCGGGTGGACGGTGGAGCAGTCGGATCCAGTCGCTTACTTCCTTGCGAATGCCGACCGCCATTTGCAACAGTCATCCGACTGGAAAGAGGCGCACGACAAGGCGAGCCGAGTATTCGTTGAATGCACGGGCCAGTATTTCGCCAGCCTCCGGCAAGCGTTGCTGCCGCGAAGACAGGCCTTGGTCGAGCGCAATCGCGAGCTCCTCCAGTCGATGGCGGACGAGCTCGCCGCGAAGGGCTACGTGCCGTGAAGGGGAGCACCTCCCGCAACTTTCAGTACGGCCTGGGCGGTGTCGTGGTGGGCTGCCTCCTCGGGATCGTCGGTGCGAGCTTCTGGGCCGCGTCGCCGGGCGAGGCTGCCGCGGCCCGGGCGGTGCCCACGCTGCCCGTACCGAGCGCGACCGTGACGGAGCAGGTGCTGCGCGACAATGTCGTGGCACCCTGCTCGTCGGCGATGAGCACCCTGAACGTCAGCTCGCCACAGGTTTCCAGTGGTCGCTACGTGGTGACTTCCCTCGGCGTCTCGTCCGGCCAGCGCGTCGTTACGGGCCAACTGCTGGGCGCGGTTTCGGGAGAGCCGCTCGTGGCCTTCACCACCAAGATCCCGCTCTATCGAGACCTGTCACTGGGCGACACCGGGCCGGACGTCCTGGCGCTCGAGAGCGCCTTGAAGGGCGTCCGTGCGGTCAAGACGGCCGACTCGCGGCTCGATGGTGCCGCGGTGGCCGCGCTGGACCGGCTGTATGCCCGAGGTGGTCCACCCGGGCGAGGCGGATTCCGTCTCGCCAACAGCGTGAGCGTGCCGCCGAAGTCGGTCGTGCAGTCGGTGTCGGTCCAGGTCGGCCAGATCGTCGACGCCGAGGCACCGCTCATGACCATCGCGGCCGGTGACCCAGCGCTGATGTGCACGGTGCCGGCCGGCACCAAGGTGTCAGCTGGTGAGACGGTGAGCCTCGAGGGCAGCGCAGAACCGATCCCTGCGGAGGTCCTGAGCGTCGAGCCAGCACCTGAAGGAGAGGTGGGACTCCGGGTGCGGGTCGGGCCTCTGGCCGCCGACGCGAGCACCCTGGCCTCGGCGACCGTGTCCATCCCCGTGGCAGCAACGGCAAGACCTGTCCTGGCTGTGCCGCTGGGTGCGCTGTATGCAGCTCCAGATGGATCGTTCGCGGTCCGGAGACTGAAGGGCGCCACCGCTGAGGCGGTGCCCGTGACGATCGGCTTGGTGGCCGCCGGATGGGTCGAGGTGCGCAACGCGTCGCTGCGCGCGGGAGAAGTCGTGCAGGTGCAGGGGCGGACCGTCGGCGAGAATCCCCCGGCAGGAGCCGGCAGTGGCAACCAGCCGCCCGCGAGCCAACCCCCGGCCAACGAGCCGACCCCGTCCGGGAAGTCCTGATGGTGCTGAACGTCGTGCTCGACGGGGTCGGTTTCGCGGTGCAGGAGCCCACCAGCGTGAGGATCCTCGAGCCGTGCTCGCTCGATATCGAGGCGGGTAGCTCGACCGCGATCGTCGGCCCGTCCGGGGCAGGCAAGTCGACCTTGGCGTCCATCATCGGCGCCCTCCAGCCCCCGTCCGAAGGAAGGTACCGATACGGCTCGGTCGAGGTGACGGCGCTCGGGCGTCGTGACCTCGCGGCGTTTCGCGGCCGGGAGGTCGGGTTCATCTTCCAGAATGCCCACCTCATCGACGAACGCGCCGCGTGGCACAACGTCGCCCTGGGCATCGTCGACTCCCAGCTGGCGGCGGACGAGGTGGAGGACCGGTCGCGGGCGGCCCTGGCCAGTGTCGGACTGTCCCGCGTTGCCGACCGGGAGGCGTCTTACCTCTCGGGCGGTGAGCGGCAGCGCGTCGCCATCGCGCGAGCCCTGGTCAAGTCGCCTTCCCTGGTGCTGGCGGACGAGCCCACCGGCGCACTGGACCAGCGCACGGGGCGCGACGTCCTGGAGCTGCTCCACGCGACCTGCGCGGTCGGCACGACGCTCGTCGTCGTCACGCATGACGAGCGGGCGGCAGCTCTGGCTGGCCGCGTGATCCAGGTCGTCGACGGAGTAGTTCATGGGTGACTGGACGTGGGCCGGCGTACGGGCCAGCACCGGCACGATGCTGACCGACGCCTTTCGTACTCTGGTGGCTCGGCCTGGCCGCACGTTGGCCATGATGGGAGGGATCGGCCTTGGGGTGGCCAGCGCCACGTCGGCTGTCCTCATCGCCGACACCCAGCAGGTCCAGGTGGATCGGGCGTTCGACGCCCAGCGGTCCTCGGTGGTCGTCCTGCGGGCCGACACGCCACCTGATCAGGGCTTCTCCGAAGGTGGCGCTGCGGCGGTGGCCGGGCTGGGCCCGGTGACTCGCGCGGGGGAGTTGTCCGTGTGGCGGGAGACCGCCTTGCTGTCGCCCAACGGCGTCGTGCCGGCCGTCGGAATGCCCATGGTGGTCGCGGACCCAGGGGGGCTGGCGGCCGTTGGAGTCGTGACCCGGTCAGGCGTCGACCAGAGCGCCATCGACGCGATGGGCGATCGCCCGGTCGCGTGGCTCGGGGAGCAGGTAGCGGAGAGGCTCGGTATCGACCCGGTCTCCGCCGGCAGCGTTGTGGTCGACGGCCACCGGCTCGGCGTCGCCGGCGTGGTGCACGCCGCACCGGGCTTCGGCTACCTCAACTCCTCAGTCATCGTCTCGCGTGATCTCGCGCTGCGCTTCTTCGGCCGCGGAGCGACGGTGCGGTTCGTGGCCGGCGTCCGACCAGGGGCCGCTGCGGCCGTTGCCACCTACGCGCTGGCTGCACTGGATCCGCAACACCAGCTGGCCCTCGCCGACGCCACGCAGCCCGACTCGAGGATCGTTGCGACGGCTGTCGGTGGGGACCTGAGGGCGATGGGTCTGGCTCTGGGCGGTTTCGTGGGGTTCATCGGCATGGTGGCCATCGCCAACACCCTGAGCATGGCCGTGAGCCAACGGTCCCGGGAGCTCGGACTCAGATCCGCGATGGGGTGGGGCCGCCGGCGACTGGCGTCGTTGATCCTCGTGGAAGCCCTCGTTGCCGGCGCGCTCGCTGGCGTCGTGGGCAGTGGGCTGGGTCTGTCCTCGGCCTTCATCTGGTGCCGTGCTCACGACTGGGAGCTCATCGTGAACCCGTGGCTCGCACCCACGGTCATAGCGCTTGGCGTCGTCGCCAGTCTGCTCGGTGCCCTGGTGCCGGCCAGCCGGGCCGCGTCCACGTCCCCCCTCGTCGCGATGCGAAGCTGAGGCCCACAGGTCTGGGCCGTGGGGGG
>NZ_JAPFQL010000108.1 GCF_028446585.1 Intrasporangium calvum | reverse complement strand
GCCCGGCCGCCTCGAGGCGGGCCACCTCGGTCGCGAGCGCGCCGAGCCAGGGTCGCCGGTCGTCGTCGTCGAGGGGGATCCCGGAGCTCATCTTGGCGATGTTGTCCGGTGGGTGGAAGTCGTCGCCCTCGATGAAGACCCTGCCGAGCTCGTTCGCCAGCCAGGCGCCGGTCGTGGACTTGCCGTTGCCGGACACGCCCATGAGAACCACGTGGCGGGGCAGGGGTACCTGCGCCGGTTCGATAGTGGCCATCGGGCCTCCTTGTCACGGCAGGGGTGGGACGTCGCTCACCGTACCGGCGGCCGGGTGGGGACACGTGAAGGCGCGGACGACGCGGACGCCTACGATGCGCGCATGCAGCCTCCCCCCAAGCCGCGCCGCTCCGCCGCGATCCGCGAGCACCACGGTGACCGCTTCGAGGACCCTTACGCGTGGATGGCCGATCGAGAGAGCCCGGATCTTCTCGATCACCTGACCGCCGAGAACGCCTTCGCGGTGGCGGCCACGGAGCATCTGCGCCCCCTGGCCGACACGATCTATGAGGAGTTCCGCTCGCGCATCCACGAGACCGACCTGTCGGTGCCCGTGCGCCACGACCGGTGGTGGTACTACTCGAGGACCGTCGAGGGCCAGCAGTATCCGGTCGAGGGTCGGGTGCTGCGCTCTGCGTCGCCGGAGCGTCCGGCGCTCGAGGGCGACACGGTGCCCTCTGGCGAGGAGGTCCTCCTCGACCAGAACGCGGAGGCACAGGGCCACGACTTCTTCGCCGTCGCGGCGACGGAGGTGTCCGCGGCCGGCGACCTCCTCGCCTATGCCGTCGACCTGGCGGGGGACGAGCGCTACGACGTGCGGGTCCGCCGGATCGCCACGGGGGAGGTGGTCGACGACGCGGTCCGCCAGACGGGCGGATCGCTCGCCTGGTCGCTCGACGGCCGCCACTTCTTCTACACCCGCGTCGACGAGGCGTGGCGCCCCTGCCAGGTCTGGCGGCACGCGGTCGGGACCTCGGTCGACGATGACGTGCTCGTCCACGACGAGCCGGACGAGCGGTTCTTCGTCGGGGTGGGCGCCTCCCGCGACGATCGGGTCATCGTCATCGGGATCGGCTCGAAGACGACGAACGAGTACCGCCTTCTCGACGCCGCCGACCCCCTCGGCACGCCGCGCGTCGTGGCGCCTCGCCGGCAGGGGGTCGAGTACGACGTCGAGCCGATCGGTGACCGGCTCCTCGTCGTCCACAACGAGCGCCGGACCAACTTCGAGGTGGCCGTGGCGCCGTTGTCGTGCACGAGCCACGAGGAGTGGCAGCCGTTGGAGGTGACCACCGACGACGAGTACGTCACGGGCGTGGACGCCTTCGACTCCTTCGTCGCCGTGTCGCTGCGCCGCGAGGGCAGCACCGCGGTGCGGATCGTCCCCGTCGACCCGTCGAGCCCCACGGGGTTCGGGCCGATCCACGACGTCGAGGTGGGCGAGCCCCTCGCCACGATCCGGATCGGCGGCAATCCCGAGACGTCGGCGACGACGCTGCAGCTGGTGTGGGAGTCGCTCGTCACCCCGCGGACGGTGATCGACTATGACGTGGTCACCCGCGCATCGACGGTGCTCAAGCAGCAGGAGGTGCGCGGTGGTCACGACCCCGCCGACTACGTGCAGCGTCGGGAGTGGGCGACGGCGCCCGACGGGACGCGCGTGCCGATCTCCGTCGTCCACCACCGAGACACCCCGTTGGACGGCACCGCGAGGGGTCTGCTCCACGGCTACGGCGCCTACGGCATCTCGAGCGACCCGTGGTTCTCCGTCCTGCGCCTGTCGCTCCTCCAGCGCGGCTGGGTGTTCGCCATCGCGCACGTGCGAGGGGGATCCGAGCTCGGTCGGTCGTGGTACGACGACGGCAAGCTCGACCGGAAGCGCAACACCTTCACCGACTTCGTGGCCTGCGCCGACCACCTGCGCGAGTCACGCATCGTCGACCCGGACCACCTCGCGGCGGAGGGTGGCTCCGCCGGTGGGCTGCTCATGGGCGTCGTGGCCAACGAGGCGCCGGACCGGTTCAGCTTCATTCACGCGTCCGTGCCGTTCGTCGACGCCCTCACGACGGTCCTCGACCCGTCCCTCCCGCTGACGGTGATCGAGTGGGAGGAGTGGGGCAACCCCCTGGAGGACCCGGCGGCCTACGCGTTGATGCGCTCCTACAGCCCCTACGACAACGTCCGGTCCCAGCGCTATCCGGCCCTGCTCGTGACGACGTCGCTCAACGACACGCGGGTCTACGTGACGGAGCCGGCCAAGTGGGTGGCGGCCATCCGGGCGGCGCTGGTCGACGTCCCGGACGCGCGGCCCGTGATCTTCCGCACCGAGATGGCCGCTGGGCACGGCGGTCAGTCGGGCCGCTACGACACGTGGCGGCAGTGGGCGTGGGAGACCGCGGTCCTGCTCGACCTCACCTGAGTGCCCGGCTGAGCCCAGCGGCATACGGCTGCCGTATGCCGCTGGGCTCGGTGGTGGACGCCGGCGCCCTCCCGGCCGGGCTGGGAGGGCGCCGTGCGGGATCAGCTCGTGGTGTCCGTGACCTCCGACCGCGCCCGGCGCCCGAGGACCGGCCACAGGATCGCGGCGGCAACGAGGGCGACGATGACGTACGTGAGCCAGTCGGCGGGCAGCCCGATCCCGTCGCCCACGAGGACGAGGAGGAACCCGAGGGCGATGGCCCCGAGGATCGCACCCACTGCTGGCACGTTGGCCAGGCCACCCCTGCGGGCCAGGACCGCGACCACAATGGCCGGGATCAGACCGATGAGAATTGAGAGAACCACTCCGAGGACATCTTCCATGGGGAGACCGTACTGAGCGATTCGTCGGAAATGGGCGAAGCAGGCGACTGATCTCGCTTCGACCCCGCCTTGGTGGGCCGCAGCCTGAGACGTGGCGTCCCGGCCCGTGGACGCCTCCTAGACTTGGCTCCATGATGTCCACTCTCGACCTGCGCGGCCGCACGCTCGACGTGCGCTTCCTGCGTGGGGCCCTGCCCCGAGCCGAGTTCGACGTCACGGCCGCCCTGGAGCAGGTGCGGCCGATCTGCGCGGATGTCGAGCATCGCGGCGCGGAGGCACTGCGCGACCTGGGGGAGCGGTTCGACGGGGTCCGCCCGGCGCGGCTGCGAGTCCCGGCCGAGGTCCTGCAGGCGGCGCTCGAGCAGCTCGCCCCCGACCTGCGCGCCGCCCTCGAGGAGGCCATCCGGCGCGCCCGGCTCGTCCACGCCGACCAGTGCCGGACCGACACGACGACCACGGTGGTCCCGGGCGGCACCGTCACCGAGCGCTGGGTTCCCGTCGACCGCGTCGGCCTCTACGTGCCCGGCGGCCTGGCCGTCTACCCGAGCAGCGTGGTCATGAACGTCGTCCCGGCCCAGCTGGCCGGCGTCGGTTCGCTCGCGGTGACGTCGCCGCCCCAGCGGGACAACACCGGCGTCTTCGCGGGTTACCCCAACCCCACGATCCTCGCCACGTGCGCCCTGCTCGGCGTCGACGAGGTCTATGCCGTGGGTGGCGCCCAGGCGGTGGCCATGTTCGCCTACGGCTTCGTCGACGAGGCAGATGAGCGTGACGGTGCGCCGGTCCGGTGCGAGCCGGCGTCGATGGTGACCGGGCCGGGCAACATCTGGGTCGTGGCGGCGAAGCGGCTGCTCAAGGGGCTCATCGGCATCGACGCGGAGGCGGGGCCGACGGAGATCGCCATCCTGGCCGACGAGACGGCCGACGCCGAGCACGTCGCTGCCGACCTCATCAGCCAGGCCGAGCACGACCCGCTGGCCGCCTCCGTCCTCGTCACCGACAGCGAGCGGCTGGCCTCCGCCACGGCGGAGGCGCTGGCGCGCCGGGTTCCCGCGACGAAGCACTCCGAGCGAGTGGCGACCGCCCTCGGCGGCACCCAGTCGCGGATCGTGCTCGTCGACGACCTCGATGCCGGCCTCGACGTCGTGAACGCCTACGCGGCCGAGCACCTCGAGATCCAGACCCGCGACGCCTCCGAGGTGGCCGCGCGCGTTCGCAACGCCGGCGCCGTCTTCGTCGGCCCGTGGGCGCCGGTCAGCCTCGGCGACTACGCCGCCGGGTCCAACCACGTCCTGCCGACCGCGGGCTGTGCGACCCACTCGAGCGGCTTGTCCGTGCAGTCGTTCCTCCGCGGGATCCACGTCGTCGAGTACGACGAGGCGGCGCTGCGCGAGGTGGCGGGCCACGTCGTGACGCTGGCTCAGGCGGAGGACCTGCCCGCGCACGGGCAGGCGGTCACCGCGCGTTTCGGCGACGAGGTGCCCGGATGAGCGAGGTCCAGCGGCTCCTCCGGCCCGACCTGAGGGGACGCACGGCCTACGGCGCCCCCCAGCTCGACGTCCCGGTGTGCCTCAACACCAACGAGAGCTCCTACCCGGTGCCCGAGGTCGTCATCAGGGCCGTCCTCGACGCCCTCGAGGCCGACCTGAGCAGCCTCAACCGCTACCCGGACCGTGAGTTCACCGACCTGCGAAAGGCACTGACCGCCTACGTCGAGCGTCAGGCCGGTGTGGCGGTCACCCCCGAGCAGGTGTGGGCCGGCAACGGCTCCAACGAGGTGCTCTCGCACATCGTGCAGGCCTTCGGCGGTCCCGGACGGATCGCCCTCGGCTTCACGCCGAGCTACTCGATGCACCCGATCATCGCTGAGACACTGGGCACCACGTGGGTCGACGGCCTGCGTGAGGCAGAGACCTTCGACCTGACGGTGGCCGCGGCGGCGGACCAGGCCCGCGCGCACGACCCGTCGATCGTCTTCCTCTGCTCGCCCAACAACCCCACGGGCACGGCCCTGCCCTTCGACGTCATCGGTGCCGTTCTCGAGGCGGCCCCCAACGCCGTCGTCGTCGTCGACGAGGCCTACGCCGAGTTCGCCCGGCCCGGGACGCCCAGCGCCCTGAGCCTGCTGGCCGACCACGAGCGGCTCGTCGTGACGCGGACCATGAGCAAGGCCTTCGCCTTCGCCGGGGGTCGGCTGGGCTACCTCGTCGCCTCGGAGGAGCTCGTCGACGCACTGCGCCTCGTGCGGCTGCCCTACCACCTTTCGACGCCCACCCAGACGATCGCCCGCGTCGCCCTCGAGCACGCCGAGCTGATGCTCTCGACCGTCGAGGCGATCAAGGCCGAGCGGGACCGCATCGTCCGCGAGCTGGCCTCGCTCGGCGCGACGCCCGTTGAGAGCGACGCCAACTTCGTCCTGTTCGGGGGCCTACCGGACGAGAAGGCGACGTGGCAGGCGCTCCTCGATCGCGGCATCCTCGTGCGTGACGTGGGGATCCGCCACCACCTTCGCGTCACGGCCGGGACCCCGGCAGAGACGACCCGCTTCCTCGAGGCGATGACCGAGCTCGCACCCACGCATGTCGGTCCAGTCACGACCCCGAGCACCGTGGACCACCCCGACTTCGAGACCGCGGAGGACGACGCATGACCACGACCCTGACGCCCGGCCCCCACCCGACGCCCGGCCGGACCGCCACGATCAGCCGCACGACGAAGGAGTCGTCCATCGAGCTGACCCTCGACCTCGACGGCACCGGCGAGTCCGACATCGCCACCGGCGTGCCGTTCTACGACCACATGCTCGCCTCGCTGGCGAAGCACTCGCTGATCGACCTCTCCGTCAAGGCGACCGGCGACATCGAGGTCGACGTCCACCACACGGTCGAGGACACGGCGATCGTCCTCGGCCAGGCGCTCCGCGAGGCGCTGGGCGACAAGTCCGGCATCTCCCGCTTCGGCGACGCCACGGTGCCGCTGGACGAGGCGCTCGTCCACGCCGTGGTCGACGTCGCCGGACGGCCCTACGTCGTCCACGAGGGCGAGCCGGAGGGCCAGCAGTACGTCCTCATCGGGGGCCACTTCACCGGCTCGATGACCCGGCACGTGCTCGAGTCCCTCGCCTACAACGCGGGACTCTGCCTCCACGTCCGGGTCCTCGCCGGGCGCGACCCGCACCACATCGTCGAGGCCCAGTTCAAGGCGGTCGCCCGGGCGCTGCGCTTCGCCGTCGCCCGGGACGAGCGGGTCCTCGGCATCCCCAGCGCCAAGGGAGCGCTCTGACGATGGCCACGTCCCCCCGCGTCGTCGTCCTCGACTACGGCAGCGGCAACGTCCGCTCCGCCGTGCGCGCCCTCGAGCGGGTGGGCGCGACGGTCGAGCTGACCGCAGACCCGATCGCAGCCCTCGAGTGCGACGGGCTCTTCGTCCCCGGAGTCGGCAACTTCCACGCGTGCATGGCCGGCCTGCGCGCCGCCCACGGCCCCCGCGTGATCGGACGCCGACTCAGCGGTGGCCGTCCCGTCCTCGGCATCTGTGTCGGCATGCAGGTCATGTTCGAGGGATCCGCCGAGCCCTCCGACCGGCCCGAGCCCGGGCTGGCCGAGTGGCCCGGCACGGTCGAACGACTCCCCGCGGCGATCGTGCCGCACATGGGGTGGTCCCAGGTCGAGGTCGGCGACGGCTCCCACCTCTTTGCCGGCGTCGAGCACGAACGCTTCTACTTCGTCCACTCCTACGCCGTGCAGGACTGGAAGCTGGAGGCCACCGGCGCCTTCTCCGCAGTGGCCCCCGTCGTCACCTGGGCGGAGCACGGCGCGAAGTTCGTCGCAGCCGTCGAGAACGGCCCGCTGAGCGCCACCCAGTTCCACCCCGAGAAGTCGGGGGAGGCCGGGCTCCACCTGCTCGAGAACTGGGTCCGCTCGCTGTGAGCGCGGCGACGCGCAAGAGCTCCTCGTCGCGGCGCCGGTCCACCCGCCGACCGGCCACCTCACGCCGCAGCACGACCCGCCCCCCGGCCCGCCGTCGACGACGGACCGTCAGCCGGACCACGCGGCGGCGGCCGACGCTGGCCACCACCATCGGCGCCGCCCTCGGGACCCTCGCCGTCTCGTTCATGCTCGACGCCTCGTGGCCGGTGCGCATCGGCCTCGTCGCGCTGGTCATCGTGGTCGGCCTCGGCTGGCTGCTCTGGCAGGCCCGAACAGGGGCCCCGACCCCGGCGCAGCCCACCGGAGCGGACGGTGCGGGGACCCCGGAAACGAGCCCAGCGGCATACGGCAACACCACCATCGACCCCAAGGAGACGACCGATGACTGACCTTCCCCGACTGGAGCTGCTCCCCGCCGTGGACATCGCCGGCGGACAGGCCGTGCAGCTCGTGCAGGGCATCGCCGGCAGCGGCGGGCAGTTCGGCGACCCGTGGGAGGCCGCTCAGGCCTGGCAGGACCAGGGCGCCGAGTGGATCCACCTGGTCGACCTCGACGCGGCCTTCGGACGTGGCAGCAACCGCGAGCTCATCGACTCGATCGTCGGCCGTCTCGACATCCAGGTCGAGCTCTCCGGGGGGATCCGTGACGGGGAGTCCCTCGACGCCGCCCTCGCGACCGGCTGCCGTCGTGTCAACATCGGCACGGCGGCCCTCGAGGACCCCGAGTGGACCGCGCGGATCATCGCGGACCACGGCGACCGCGTCGCGATCGGCCTCGACGTGCGCGGCACCACCCTGGCGGCCCGCGGCTGGACCCGCGACGGCGGCGACCTCTGGGAGACGCTCGAGCGCCTCGACCGCGAGGGGTGCGCCCGCTACGTCGTCACCGACGTCAACAAGGACGGCATGCTCCAGGGACCCAACGTCGACCTGCTCCGTCAGGTGTGTGAGCGCACCGACCGGCCCGTCGTGGCCTCCGGTGGCGTGTCCACCCTCGACGACATCCGCGTGATCCGCCAGCTCGTTCCCGAGGGCGTCGAGGGCGCGATCATCGGCTCGGCCCTGTATCGCGGCGCGTTCACGCTCCCGGAGGCGCTCGAGGTGGCGGGACGGCCGACGCGGTGACGACCGCGCCTGATGGGGACGAGCCGGTGGCCCGGAGCCGACCCCACGGCCATGTCGACCACGAGGGCCGGCCGTCGGACTCGGTCGGCCAGGCCTGGTCCGGCAAGGCGATCCCCACACCCGGGTTCTCCGACGACCGCGGCGAGGCGGACCCCGACCTCGTGGCCGCCCTGCACGCCTGTGCGGCGGACCCACGGGCAGCTCTCGAGTCGCAGCTCATGGCCCGGGTGGCTGCCGCCCGGTGGCTCGTCCCCGTCGTGGCCGTCCCCACCGAGGTCGACGAGCACGGCGGTCTCGTCACCGACACACGCAGCGAGATGGCGGCCGTCGTCCTGACCGCCCCGGACGGTCGCCGGGCCCTGCCCATGTTCACCTCGCTCGAGGCGCTCGCCGCCTGGGACCCCGAGGCCCGACCGGTCCCGGTCGCCGCGTCCGCGGCCGCGCAGTCGGCCATCACCGAGTCGTGCGACGCCCTCCTCGTCGACCTGGCCTCGCCGCACGCGACGGTCCTGCGAGCCAGCATGGTGTGGGCCCTGGCCCAGGAGCGCGCCTGGGTGCCCGCACACCTCGACGACCACGTGGCGCGAGCCGTGGCAGCCGCCGTTGCCGAGGAGCAGCTCGTCACCGGCCACCGGCTCGAGGGAGGTTCACCAGCGGGTGCGGGCGTCCTCCGCGTCGTCCTGCAGCTCCCTCCTGGCCTGGGGCAGGACGCCGTCAGCGAGGTCGCGACACGCATCGGGGAGCGCATCGCGACCGACGGCGAGACGCGTGCGAGGATCGATGCCCTGACCTTCGCCCTCGAAGCCGCCACCTGACGGGCGGCCACTGAGGGGCGGCCACCGACCCCCGAGAGGAGGCCACCGTGAGCGGGACGCTCGGCTTCGTCGTCGACCCCGTCGTCGACGCCCAGCGGCGCCGCGACCTGCGGCAGATGCGGCTCGTCGCCACCGGTCTGCTCGTGCTCGCGGCCGTCGTCTACGTCCTGACGCGCGGACACGATGAAGGTCTGCTCGGTTTCGTCAACGCCGGCGCGGAGGCGTCCATGGTGGGTGCCTGTGCCGACTGGTTCGCCGTCACCGCACTGTTCCGCCACCCCTTGGGCCTGCCGATCCCGCACACGGCGCTCATCCCTCGCAAGAAGGAGATGATCGGTCGCAGCCTCGAGGAGTTCGTCGGGGAGAACTTCCTCCACGAGGAGATCATCAGGGAGCGGGTGCTCGACGCAGAGCCGACCCGACGTGCCGCAGAGTGGGTCCTGAGCGACCGACATGCCGAGCGGCTCGTCAACGAGGTGGCCACCGTCGGCGCCCACGCGCTGCACCGGATCCCGGACACCGACGTGCAGACGGTGATCGAGCAGGCGGTGCTCCCACGGCTCATGCAGGAGCCGATCAGCTCGCTCGCCGGAGGCCTGCTCGAGCAGGTCGTCCGCGACGAGTCGCACGCCGGGCTGGTCGACCTCGCCCTCGACGAGGGGTCCGCGTGGCTGGTGGCCAACGAGGGCCTCTTCGAGTCGCTGATCATCCAGCGCGCGCCCGCCTGGGTGCCGGACGCCCTGAACGATCTCGTGGCCCGGCGCCTGCACCGCGAGGCGCTGAAGTGGCTCGCCGACGTCCGCCGCGACCCCCGACACGACGTGCGCATCGCGCTGGACAAGCTGCTCACCGACCTCGCCGACAACCTCCAGCACGACCCGGTGACCCAGGAGCGGGCCGAGCGGCTCAAGGAGCGTTGGCTCGCCCACCCCCAGGTCTCGGTCACGGCGATGTCGCTCTGGCGATCGTTCCGGGGCGTCGCCATCGCGGCGCTCGAGGACGTCGACGGGCCCGTCAGACTGCGGGGTATCGAGGAGGTCACCCGCTTGGGGGAGCGGCTGCTCGAGGACCGCGAGCTGCGCGAGCGGATCGACGCGCGGATCTCCGACGCCGTCGTCTACGGCGTCCAGCGCTACGGCACCGAGCTGACCAGGGTCATCAGCCACACGGTGGACCGGTGGGACGGCCGGGAGACGGCCGAGCGGGTCGAGCTCCAGGTCGGCCGGGACCTCCAGTTCATCCGGATCAACGGCACTCTCGTCGGTGGGCTCATCGGCGTGCTCATCCACGCCCTGTCGCTCGCCATTCCCTGAGCGCCACCCATCTGCTCGAGAAAGCAGTTCGTCCGGTCGGTCGGGCGCGCTCGGCGCCCGCTGACCGGACGAACTGCTCTCTCGACG